>DOOY01000120.1 GCA_003514765.1 Nitrosomonas sp.
AACAGAGTGGAACGTTTAAAAAAAGAAATCAGTCTGCGCGAAGCAAATCTGCAAGCGCTGCAGCGTCAATTGAAAGAGTTACCACAAATTGAATAAATGACTGTTTATTAAAACTACTGTCTTCCTCTTTGACTGTCATTGTTATTTCCAATTTCCCAAAAAACTTTGACGGCCAATTTACTTACTCCATATAGCACTTTTCCCTATTCCAGTTTTTTTCCAAAAATTTCAAATTTGATTTTTTTGAAAAGTTGCAGCAATATCTGATGATCCGCCACGACAAAGCACCGAATAATTTTTTTGGAAACTTTTATGTCCATGCAATCCATCAATCCTGCTACAGGGCTGACAAAGCAAACTTTCCCTGTTCTCGAGACTTCAGATATTTCCCCAATTTTAGAAAGTATTGTACCGGCCCAAACTCACTGGGCAACGCTGGATTTTAACCAGAGAGCCGTTTTTTTTCAGAATCTTGCTCAAGTGTTTCGTCAATCCCGTGAAAAGTACGCAAATGTAATTACCGAAGAGATGGGTAAGTTATTGAAAGAAGCCAAGGCGGAAATAGAAAAATGTGCACTGGGGTGCGAATATTATGCCAAACATGCCGGCACTTTCCTGGCCGATGAACAGATTGCATCGGATGCCGCAAGCAGCTATGTTGCTTACCAGCCTCTGGGTGTTGTTTTTTGCATTATGCCCTGGAATTTTCCTTTCTGGCAGTTAATACGGGCCGCAGCACCGGCGATGATGGCAGGTAACGCCATTGTGCTAAAGCATGCATCCAGTGTGCCGCGTTGTGCGCTGGCGCTGGAAGAGGCTTTTTGTGAGGCCGGTTTTCCCGTAAATACATTTCGCAGTTTATTGATTACAGCCGCGCAGTCTGAAACTGTCATTGCAAATGAGCATGTGGCAGCGGTTACATTGACAGGCAGTACAGCGGCCGGTCGTAAGGTTGCAGCGATCGCCGGCAAACATCTGAAAAAATGTGTGCTCGAGCTAGGTGGATCGGACCCGTTCATTGTGCTGGATGATGCGGATATCGCGTTTGCAACAGAACAGGCAATCAGTGCCCGTTTTCAAAATATGGGGCAAAGTTGTATCGCCGCAAAACGTTTTATACTTGTTGGTGCGATTGCCGATCCATTCGTGGCGCAGTTTAAGAGCCTGGTAAGTCAATTACGCTGGGGCGACCCCAAAGATGAAACAACCGGCATTGCCCCCATGGCGCGTGCAGATCTGCGTGACGATTTACATGCACAGGTTGAACGCAGTGTATCAATGGGGGCAGCATTGATTGCGGGAGGATCGTTTATTGGAAAACAGGGAGCCTATTATGCGCCGACAATATTAGATCATGTCAAACCCGGTATGTCCGCATTTGATGAAGAATTGTTCGGCCCTGTTGCCGCAATGATCCGGGTGGAAAATATAGATGAAGCCATTGCATTAGCAAACCGGACACCATTTGGTTTGGGAGCCAGTATATGGACATCCGACGTTAATAACGGCGAAACGGTCGCGCGCAAGATCCATGCAGGCAGCACTTTTGTTAACGGTATTGTTAAAAGCGATCCGCGTCTGCCATTTGGCGGCGTGAAGCATTCCGGGTTTGGACGAGAGTTGTCTTATCATGGCATCCGCGAATTTGTGAATGTCAAGACGGTATGGATCAAATAACAACATGTAATTTATCGCTTAACACAGAAGCGCTAAAAGAGGCCATTGTTACACAAGAGATACAAAAACAAATCCGATCAATTTTTGCTCGCATAAAACGATAAAAACTGACCGGATCAAATTAAGCTACAGTATCCGTAAGGGAGATACTGAAAAGAGCAGATTTTCTTATTGTAGATTAGAAATTCAAGAACAGATTGACTGATAGTATATGTTGCATCGAATCTAATCTTGAAGAATTTCTTCTGTTCAGATATTGATTCAAATATCCAATCTCACCCGTGACCACAGGATTGAATTTATATGCAAATCCACCGAAAACACGGTTTTGATCAAAACCACTTTGGAAACCCATATCAACATCATTAAAGTTCAGAAAGATTTCGTTTGCTATAACAAAACTGAGATTGGGTACTTCAGCAATCGGTATTCCAAGTTTAAATAATTGACGAAACCGGTGATGCACATCCGTGCTGCCTGGAATATCGAAGAATCGTTGTTCAAGACGTGTGCGACTTTGAAGATTACCAAAAGAAAATTTGTCGCTCCAGAGCAACTGTTGCCAGATACGGTGTTCGTTAAAAGCATTGCGTGCTGCGAACGGGCGGCTGGTCGGAATCCAGCCATAGCCCAGCCAGACACTGGTTTTCTCATTCAAAGCATAGCCAACCCCCGGTCTGATAATACCTTGCGAAAATCTTGAAGCGTCATCACCGAAACGACCCTGGCCCTCCAGCCACCACAGTACTTTTGAATTACCAAACACTGAAAAATTACCTCTCGCTGTAACATTTCCCCATGTCTGAAAATCTTCTGTATATGATGTGGCAGCAGATAGAGAACTGTTTATAAATAGCGCAAGTACCGCTGAAATTATCAAGATATTCAGTTTTTTTAGCATATTTCTCCCTTTTTCTGTTTGAAACTATTAAGTTTGATATTAATTGATTAACATGTTTACCTAACTAAAGGATGAAGGATGAATTTTATAAATCATCGACACATTATTTTTCTGTTTTATTGTTGTTTCAGACTGACTTATTTTTTTAAATAAGCTGA
>DOOY01000252.1 GCA_003514765.1 Nitrosomonas sp.
TGCTTAGAACCCTCATTAATAATTACGTTACAAGGGAGCCGAGGCATTATCATTTGGAGAAAGCCCTAAATAAGCTATCAGAGTTCCAAGTTTTATCAAAGTACTATTTATCTATTTCAGCTGAGAGAAATAATTAAGCTACTGTATTGTTCGGATAATAAGAACATGAATTTTTCTGCAGTCGTATTATCTACCTTATAGGGGACTCTGCGCTCAAACTGGCTGAATTTCTCCAGCTCGTCGGTTTTGACGCAATATTGGTGAAGTGGAATTTGCCACTCTGGAGTGGGTCGGCTGATGTAGCTTGACTAAAAACCAAACAGTCTCCGTAAAACCCGGACCAGTAAAAAAAGTAGTGAGTTAAAGTAAATAGAGAAAACAATAAATCCTCCAAACCATAATATTGATCAATGTATATCTTTGGCCCAAATATTTTGGTAAATGTCCCGCAAGCCACTGATAATTTTTTATCAGCTTCCTCATAATATTTATACATAAATCATTAAAGGAGCACTGCAATGCAATTCACGCAAATTAGAAATGCCACACTTAAAATTAATTATGCCGATAAAAAGATACTGATCGATCCTTGGCTCGCAAAAAAAGACGCAATACCTGGGTTTGGGGGAACGATCAACGAGCACATACGCAATCCTACGGCTGAATTACCTATGCCGGTCAATGAAATAATTGATGTGGATGCAGTTATATTAACGCATGATCATCCGGATCATTGGGACGATGCAGCGAAAGAGGCGATTCCTAAAGACATGTTGATTTTTACCCAACATGAAAAAGATGCGAAAGCCGTAAAATCAGCCGGATTTAGCAATGTTCAAATATTAAATGAAGTAACTGACTATGAAGGTATTACTCTCATTAAAACTTCGGGTCAACACGGCCACCCTAAAGTAGTAGAAGATATGAAAGAGTTGTTAGGTGAAGTAAGCGGGGTCATTTTTAAACATCCCAATGAAAAGACATTTTATATCGCAGGTGATACGGTATGGTGTGGAGAGGTCGAGCAAAGCCTGAAGAAATATCATCCTGATGTAGTCGTATTAAATAGCTGTGATGCACAAGTTATCGGTAATGAATCTATTATCATGGGCAAGGAAGATATTTACGAAGTCTATAAATCGGCTCCCGATGCAACTATTATCGCTAGCCATATGGAAGCGGTTAATCATGCCACTTTAACTAGGAAGGAATTGGGTGAATTTCTTAGAGCTAACGAAATGACGGAACGCGTATTAGTACCAGCGGATGGTGAATCGTATACTTTTTGAATTAGATCAGAATAATGCATCAAAGGGGGCTGATGCATTATTTTGTATAGATGGTTTCTGAAATACAGTTGAACGAAAGAAGAGTTTAACCGGTGAGGTTTTATATGGCTGTTCCTATAGTTGCGGTTGTTGCTTTTAATCACTTCAGTCCTTTTCATTTATCGGTGCCATGCATTATTTTTGGTGATCTTTTACACGATCAGAAATTATTTGAACTCAAAATCTATGCAGAGGAGTCTGGACCGATACGATCACATGAGGGATTGAGCGTTCAATCGTCCCTTAATGTTGGAGAACTGGCGCAAGCGGACATCATTATCGTGCCTTCCTGGCGTGATCCAGCAGAAAGGCCAAACCAAGCAATGCTCGATGCAATGGTTGAGGCTCATGCACGCGGGAATCAAGTTGTAGGGCTGTGTTTAGGCACTTATGTACTTGCGTATGCGGGATTACTGAAAAACCATAAGGCGGCTACGCATTGGGAGTTTGAACAGGATTTCATTAGTCGCTTTCCGGATGTAGACTTGGATTGTAATGCGCTGTATGTTGATGATGATCGTCTGATTACTTCTGCAGGAACCGCAGCGGGTCTCGACTGTTGTTTATATCTTGTTCGACAGCGTTACGGTAGTGCGATTGCTAATAAGCTAGCCAGACGCATGGTAATTCCCCCTTATAGAGAAGGCGGCCAGGCTCAATTTATTGAGCGACCTATACCCTTTACAACCAAGGATGGCAGAATCAATATACTTTTGGATTATTTGAGGAATAATCTAAATAAAACACATGGATTAGACGAACTTGCGGAGCATAGCAAGATGAGTCGTCGAACATTTACACGACAGTTTTACAAGGCAACGGGAATGTCTGTTGGCGAATGGCTTTTAATTGAGCGTCTCCAACGAAGCCAGGAATTATTAGAATCTACCTCGCTAGCAATTGATGCTATTGCAGAGCAAATCGGCTTTCAATCTACTGCGTCCCTCCGTCAACATTTCAAACATAGATTTAATGTAACTCCAAGTGAATGGCGAAGAACCTTCCAAGGCCAAATGCCAACGAAACTGCGCAAAACGACAATGTACTGAACTTGCTCTTTGTAATGAAATAGTTATTCCGGTTAGTATTGTTCCATATGTAGAGTTTACTCAGAAATTCAGTGCGTAATTATGCACTTCGGAGAGAAATTCCGATTTGGAATGAATTGACGTGAACATGCAAGCACTGACCTGGTCAATTAAAATTTTGAACTCGACATGGAAACACGCTTATCACTGGAAACCGTACTGGCAGCTTAAGCACTTTGCTGGGGATCGGAAGACTCTCTGGAAATTTGACTTTTTAGTGGCAATAAAATCAACGGCCTATGCTATTTCAAATGAAGGCTCATGACAGCTTCGCTGTAACTACCCCTATTCGGGCGTTTGCGGTATTTGCCGCCATTGCTGCTGTGACTGCTCTGATGTATCCGATAGCAATTTTCATGCTGTTGTGGGCGGCTTTGCGTATACTGTCTGGATTCAGCATCGTCGGAGTGCTGGTAGTGATCGAAAGCTGGTTTTCCAGTCGCGCCACCAATAGGATTTGCTCTCATTCATGCGGGCAAGGTTGGAGCGTGTCAGTTTTGCGCTGCAGGATGATAAAGACGGACGGTGTGCTTGCGCACTCACGTTTCCAACAATATCGCGCAGGCTGATACGGCCGGATAACTGAACCATTGCCATGTGACAGCATCAATCACAAGTCCCTAACACACTATGATTCTCTTTCGTCAAACGCCCCTCCCATTCACTTTCCCAACTGTTGAATTGCTCTGCCGGCATTGGCATGCTCATCAAATATCCTTGCGCCACATCGCACTCCAGTGTTGCCAAGAGATCCCATACAGCCTGACTGTCCACCCCTTCCGCCACTACTTCCATATCTAGATTATGTCCAAGTTCAATGGTCGAACGCACAATCACAGCTGAATCATTGTTTTCCACTATTGGCATGACAAACGACTGATCAATCTTGATTGAATCTACTGGCAACTTTTGCAAATAACTCAGGTTCGAGTACCCCGTGCCAAAGTCATCAATGAATAATCGGATACCGAGTTTTTTTAATTTGGTCAATGCTTCTAATGCCATCAATGGTTCTTCCATCAAGGCACTTTCGGTCAATTCAAACTGGATTAACTCCGGACTAACACCCCATGTGGAAAACAGTCCTTGAACGCGGTCTATGAGCAGAGGATCGTACAAATCATGCGCGGACAAATTCACTGACAAGGCTCGCTCTAGCCCGGCTTTATACCAAGCATGACTTTGACTAAAAACTGCATCGAGCATCCAATGTGTCAAAGGAGTAATTAAACCTGCATTCTCAGCGAGTTTGATGAATTCCATGGTTGCAAGCATGCCATGCACCGGATGCTGCCAGCGCACCAAGGCTTCTGCTCCGCACACGCGTCGCGACGCAATGTCGACCTTCGGCTGGCAATACAACAATAACTCATTTCGTTCGATTGCCCGACGTAAATCTCCCATCAAAGAGAGACGCCGAGTACATTCTTGTTCTTGCCCGCCAGCGTAGAGTGCATAGCCTCCTCGAGCAGGACAAAGATTATTAGTAGCGGCATTGGCACGCCGCAACAAGGTTTCAGCTTCTCCAGCATGCCCAGGATAAAGCGCAATACCTATACTGACGCGCGGATCGATCATCAGACCTGCCACTTTCACAGAGTTACGCAAGACGGCATCCAGCCGTTGTGCAACTTGAATGGAATAGTCCGCTCCCCCACTTGGCAAAAGTAAGGCGAACTCGCTTTCCCCCGCTCGCGCCAAGAAATCGCTTTCCTTCAGATTGCTTGTCAAGCGCTGAGCTAACTGTTGCAGCAATTGATCGCCCGAGTGATA
>DOOY01000320.1 GCA_003514765.1 Nitrosomonas sp.
GCAAATTAACTACTGACAATCAGGACTTGAACCGCCTGCTGACGGAAAATTCAACAACCAGCGGTTTCGACCAAATGGAAGGCGGTACTGGCGGCATTGAACGCTGGGTGGAACATGGCGTCTGGTTAATACCGGTCATCGTACTGCTTGCCGCCGTCTCATTTCGCCGCGGGTGGCTGTTGGGGTTTGCAGTGTTATGCATAACGCCGCCACCCGCACATGCTTTCGGTTGGCAAGATTTATGGCTGCGCACCGATCAACAGGCGCAAACAAGCTTACAGCAGGGCGACCCGCAGACCGCCGCACAGCAATTTCGCGACCTCGACTGGCGCGGCACAGCGCTGTATGAAGCAGGTGACTATGCCACTGCCGCACAGGTTTTTGCTGAATCGGACAATATCGAAGCCCGATACAATCAAGGCAATGCACTTGCGCGCGCGGGGAATCTGCATCAGGCCATCGAAGCCTATCAAGATGTATTACAACAAAACCCAGCACATGACGACGCAAAAGCCAACCTTGAACTGCTGGAAAAGTTACTGCAAGACCAGCAACAGCAGCAAGGGGATGACTCATCGCAGCAGCAAGAAGAAGGCGAAGAAAATAAAGAAGGCGGTGAAGATGGCACGAATTCTGAAAACAATTCAGAGCAACAGCAAGATACGGCGCAGCCTGAAAATGAGAACGACGATAGCGCCAACGACACTGACGAACAAAATACGGATGATACACAAACCGATTCGCACCAGAACGATGCCATTCAACCTGAACAGGACGATCAACGACATAACGCACAACAGGATGACCGGCAAGAATCGTTCACGCCAGAAGACACACTTAACGAGAGCGATCAGCTGCCCAGTGAAGAAGATATTGCATTGGATCAATGGCTGCGCCAAATTCCCGAAGACCCGTCGGGTCTTCTACGCCGAAAATTCATGCTGGAGCATATGCAACGAAAACAACGATGAATAAAAGAAAAATTTTTATCTTAACGTTCACAATCTGGATGCTCTGTTTTGCCGCATCACAAACATATGCAACTTTGACTGCGCAACTGGATCGTGACCGCATTACCGAAGGCGAAACCGTGCGGCTGATCATCGAAGCCAGCGGCCAGGTATCGGCCATGCCGGA
Organism: Nitrosomonas sp.; assembly: GCA_003514765.1. Taxonomy (GTDB): domain Bacteria; phylum Pseudomonadota; class Gammaproteobacteria; order Burkholderiales; family Nitrosomonadaceae; genus Nitrosomonas. The sequence goes on from DOOY01000320.1 coordinate 1,138, forward strand.
TACCCGCCCGCTAAATCAGGATTTTGAAGTAACCGGTACCATGAGCGGCAGCCGTGTCAATATTGTCAATGGAAAAATGGATTCGCGCACAACCTGGACTATTTCACTGATACCCAAACGCAGCGGTGAATTGACCGTTCCACCGCTCAAAGTCAATAATGACTATACCCCTGCATTAACCATGCTGGTGAATGAAACGTCCGCAGGCGCCGACGCCGATGCGGACACCCCTATTTTTCTGGAAACGGAAGTCGACAAAACCGATCCGTATGTACAAGGCATGGTGCGCTATACGCAGCGGGTGTTTTTTGCAGTCAATCTGACCCAGGGAAGCTTGACCGAACCGGAACATGAAAATGTATTGGTACAGAAACTGGGAGAAGACCGAGAATACCAGACCACACGTCATCACAAAACATACTATGTGATTGAACGGAAGTTTGTGATTTTTCCGCAAACCAGCGGCTCTCTGGTTATCCCGGCACCGGTCTTGAACGCACAAATTCCGGAAAACACGCACCGGCAGGATTCGTTTTTTGACCGTTTTTTTACCAATAACCGCCCTATCCGCTTACGCGGTGAAGCCATCACACTCGATGTACGCCCACGTCCGAACCAGAGCAAATCGCCGTACTGGCTGCCGGCGGAGTCGGTTGAACTGCTGGAAACCTGGGAGCCGGAAGATGCCACAATCACTCTCGGCGATCCCATTACCCGTAACATTACCATCAAGGCATCGGGCGTAACAGGCGAACAACTGCCCGAATTGAAGTTTACCGATCCTGAAGGTTTCAAACTCTATCCCGACCGTACGCAATCGAACACGCAAAACCTGCCGCACACTATCCAGGGAGAAAAAAACCTGCGCCTAGCTTACCTGCCCACACGACCCGGAACACATACCTTGCCTGCATTTACACTACACTGGTGGGACACTACAACCGACAGCGAACAGACCGCCATACTACCCGCACGCACTGTCGAAGTACTGCCCACTGCTGATCAGCATCAATACACGCCCACACCATCACTGGACACCACAAGAACCGGTGAAACAACCTCGCAAACTACACGGCATGAAAACATTTTTAACCTGGACGACAACAAAAAAAACGGGATAAACACACCATCCTCACCCTCCGCATTCAGCCATAGCGGCTGGTTCTGGACAACTCTGCTGTTTGCTGCATTGTGGTTCATTACCCTCGGGCTCTGGTGGCGCAAACGCCATTACTCGCCGCAATCGGGTAAAGATGGGGAAACATTCAATTTTGAACCGGAAAATGCCCGGAAAGCCCGAAAACGCTTTTTATCCGCCTGCCAGGCTAACGATGCACGACAAGCCCGCCACCATCTGCTCAAATGGGCAGCCGCCCATTGGCCGCAGTCGCCACCGAGAGGACTTGAAGAACTGGCGACACGTCTGAACAATTCAGCCATCAGCGAGGCATTAACCGCGTTGGATCGTGTTTTGTATCAGCACGGCAAAGAGAACTGGAATGGGCAGAAATTAACGAAGCTTCTTTCTGAATTACCACGACATAATTGTGAGCCAAGTGGCAACAAAAACAAAAGCGCACTACCTGAGCTATATTGCCAATGACGCAACAGAAAAGCAAAAAACCTGAATGTCCGGTTTGGCTTTGTGAATTTTTTTCGTATTTCACGAGCGAATCTCGTTTCCTGAGTTTACATAAATGATACAAATATTGCTTTGTATTTTGACAGATAGCTGAGTTTGCTATCAGGTTTAATAATTATTAGGAGAATTTCAGAGGTCAAAATGGAAATTGATCTTCGATTTTTATTCACTTGAAGTTTTTCAAAACTCCAAAAGTTAAATCGAAAATTAATTGCTGCTATGTCACTCTACTTTCTGAAACGCCACGCAAATTCTATTCAGTACCGACAAAGCGAATTCAGCTTATTCAAGGGAGAAAGACAATAAAGCATGAACGAGTGGTTTATTGACAATCATATGCATTGCCAATAATCGTCGTATTAGCATTACCTGATGCTTCATATCTACCCGAATTGCTAACATGCTGAACATGCACGGCGTTTCCACCCAGCTCATAAGCAGCATTTCTCAGATCATTTCTGGCGCCGACCAGTAAGTTCTTGTCTGAAGTATAAGCGCCGGTAAACCAGTTCCCCTGAGAACCCGCCACTTCACCTAGTAATCTGCACCGGTCTGTATCCGGCGCATCGGTTAAAATCGCAACAGACTGTGCTTTAGGTTTGGCAGAAATGGCTGAACAGCCGGCAAGAACACCTATTACAACGAGTATCAAACAAATCTTGCATTGAGATATACGAATCATTGACTACTCCAATTGATTTATTGGTAAACATGGAAAATATTGATACAGCGTTTATTATATCGCCCCGCATGTTCTTGTCAGGATACTTCACGGTATAATGCACGATTCTTTGAAAAGCAAAAAACAACACCCATGCAAGAAAAATACCACCCCCAAGAAATCGAAAAAAACGCCCAGCAACATTGGGAAGAAACAGCCGCCTTCAAAGCGGTAGAAACATCCGAGAAACCCAAATATTATTGCCTGTCCATGTTTCCCTATCCATCCGGAAAGCTGCATATGGGGCATGTTCGCAATTACACAATTGGAGATGTTCTATCGCGTTATCGCCGCATGCAGGGTTATAACGTTATGCAGCCGATGGGTTGGGATGCCTTCGGTCTGCCGGCTGAAAACGCAGCAATGCAAAACAATGTTTCACCGGCGAAATGGACATACGACAATATCGCCTACATGCGCATGCAGCTGAAAAGTCTGGGATTGAGCATCGATTGGGATCGTGAACTGGCAACCTGCAACCCGGATTATTACCACTGGAACCAATGGCTTTTTCTGCGCATGCTGGAGAAAGGGCTTGCCTATCAAACCACTGGAACCGTCAACTGGGATCCGGTTGACCAGACGGTTCTGGCCAATGAACAGGTCATTGATGGGTGTGGCTGGCGCACCGGCGCAACAGTTGAAAAGCGCGAAATTCCGATGTATTACATGAAAATTACCGAGTATGCCGACGAGTTGCTTGAAGCACTGGATACCTTGCCGGGGTGGCCTGAACGCGTCAAGACCATGCAGGCCAACTGGATCGGCAAGAGCCATGGTGTAGACATCACTTTCCCTGCTGAGGAAGATTCCGGCACACCGCAAGACCTGAAAGTATTCACTACCCGCGCAGACACCCTGATGGGCGCCACCTATGTCGCGATAGCTGCAGAGCATCCGATCGCGCTCCACGCTGCCAAAGACAATCACACACTGCATAATTTTATCCAGGAGTGCAAACTGGGTGCGACCAAGGAAGCCGATCTGGCCACTCAGGAAAAAAAAGGCATGGATACCGGTCTGTTCGTCATCCACCCGCTCAACGGAAAGCGGCTGCCGGTATGGATCGCCAACTACGTTTTGATGGGTTATGGCGAAGGTGCGGTCATGGCGGTTCCCGCACATGATCAACGCGACTTTGAGTTTGCCCGGCAATATGCGTTGCCGATCAAGGCTGTGATCAAACCCATCAATAAAGAGCCCCAGCTGCCACTCAGTGAAGCCTATGTAGAATATGGCGTCACTTTTGATTCGGAAGAATTCTCCGGTCTTGAATTTCAGGCAGCCGTGGATGCCATTGCCGCAGCATTGCAGGCAAAAGGACTCGGCAACAAACGCATACAATACCGCTTGCGAGACTGGGGCATTTCACGTCAACGCTATTGGGGTTGTCCGATTCCGCTGATTCATTGCGAATCCTGCGGGGTGGTTCCCGTGCCGGATAATCAGTTACCCGTCGTCCTGCCCCAAGACCTGGTGCCGGATGGTTCCGGTAATCCATTAGGTAAAACACCTTCTTTTTACGAGTGCACCTGCCCCAAGTGCGGTCAACCGGCACGCCGGGAAACGGACACCATGGATACTTTTGTAGACTCTTCTTGGTATTACGCACGTTATGCATGCCCCGACCAGGATAAAGCCATGACCGATGAACGCGCGAATTACTGGTTGCCGGTCGATCAATACATCGGCGGCATTGAACATGCTATTTTGCACTTATTATATTCACGCTTCTGGAGCAAGGTCATGCGCGACATCGGTTTACTGGAAACCGACGAGCCGTTTATCAATCTGCTTACGCAAGGCATGGTGCTCAATGAAATTTTCTACCGCAAAGGCAGCAACGGACGCATCACCTATTACAATCCAACTGAAGTGGATATCCAGTTGGATGAAGACGGCAAACGACGCGGCGCAATATTGTATACGGATGAACAGCCCGTCGAGTCCGACGGCATCGGCACCATGTCAAAATCCAAAAATAACGGTGTTGATCCGCAAAAACTGGTAGAAGAATACGGTGCGGACACCGCGCGATTATTCATGATGTTCGCCAGTCCGCCGACACAGACACTCGAGTGGTCAGACGCAGGTATTGACGGTGCCTACCGTTTTCTCAAACGCTTGTGGAAGCAGGTGCACACCCATGTCAAACCAGGTGTTATTGCTGTTGATCCTGCCTTGTTTCAGAATCTGTCTGCAGAATGTAAAGCCCTGCGCTTTCAATTGCATCATACTATCGCGAAAGTCACCGACGATCTGGAGCGGCGCCACACTTTCAACACCGCAATCGCCGCTATCATGGAATTAATGAACAATCTTGCAAAAACACAAAACACCGACCCGGCAACCCGCAATCTGATACAGGAAGCCATGGAAAACATGGTGTTGCTGCTCTCTCCCATTGTGCCACATATCTGTTATTCGCTATGGCATGCGCTCAAACCAGGCACCGAATTGCTCAACCAGCCCTGGCCGCAAGCTGATCAATCTGCACTGGTAGAGGATGAAATCAAATTAATCGTGCAGGTAAATGGAAAACTGCGCGGGCAAATACAGGTTGCCAAAGACGCAGATAAAGCTGCTATTGAGAAAACTGCGCTAGACAACGAACAGGTTCAAAAATTTGTCGAAGGCGCAATGATCAAGAAAATCATCGTTGTGAAGAATAAACTGGTGAATATTGTTGTTTAATTTTGAATTTCTTGACTAAGGAGTCGTTCATAAATAACTGTAACACTTGGATCGCATCTGGCGGGCACACTGCGGCGTTGTTCGT
>DOOY01000265.1 GCA_003514765.1 Nitrosomonas sp.
CCGTCATTGGCCGACTGCGGGATTCGTTATGTCATAGTTGATGACTACCATTTTCTTTGTGCCGGCAAAACCACCGCGCAACTTTATGGCTTTTATACGACTGAAGAAGATGCCCGCAAACTGGATATTTTCCCAATCTCCGAGGCGCTGCGCTACAAACTGCCTTTTTCTCCTGCATCCGATGCAATCGCTTATATCGAGTCACTGGCCAATATGAATTCGCAGAATGCTGACAATCCGCACATTGCCGCAGTTTATTTTGACGATATCGAGAAATTCGGAATATGGCCTGAAACCTATCAATGGGTTTATGAACAAGGCTGGCTCGAACAGTTCGTTCAGGGCGTCCTAACATCGCCAGGCATTTCTACATGCCACTATCGTGACTATCATGCTACAGAGAAAACGCAAGGCATTATTTACCTACCAACCACATCGTATATTGAGATGAACGAATGGACGTTACCTGCGGAATCGGCGTGCGCCTATGCCGATCTCATCAACCAATCGAAGTCATCCGGCTGGTTTGAACACAAAAAGCCATTTCTGCGCGGCGGCATCTGGAAAAACTTCTTGTCACGTTATCCCGAGTCAAACTGGATGCATAAGCGCATGCTCGGCCTTTCCGCGCGGCTGGCTGCATTGCCGGAAAACCGGCGTACTGACGGAATGCAGCAAAAACTATATGCCACCCAGGCCAATGATGCGTACTGGCATGGTCTGTTTGGCGGTATATATCTCCCGCATTTACGCCGCGCGGTTTATAAAAACCTAATTGCACTGGAAGCCATGCTGGATACTTGCGCGCCGCGCCCAAACTGCATGACGCAGGATATTGACCTTGATGGTACAAAAGAAGCTTGTCTACAAAACAACAGCCTTCAGATTATTTTGAAACTGAACCGTCATGCCTGCATCGTCGAATTTGACGCCTATTCCCTCAATCACAATTTCGGCGACACGCTGCAACGGCAAAAAGAGCATTACTTTCACAAAATCCAACTTAACGGGGCAAACTCAACCGATACCGTTAATTCCGTCAGCGGTATCGCTTCGGCGCATGATCGCACCAATAACAAACATATCATTCAAGCCACGGATCTGGAGCCCGACGATCATCCCAGGAATTTGTTTGTTGATCGCCTGGATGGCACGCTGATCGATTATCAGCATGTCGTTACCGATTCCAGCAATACTGATACCATTCGATTTCAAACTGATGCCGCCGCACCGCAGATACATAAACAATTTGAACTGATGCAAAACCGGCTGAGCGTATGCTATCGTTTTTCCGGCAAGACGGATAAGCTATTCAGTACGGAAATCAATCTCGCCATGCCCAGTTGCGATGGCATGGGCGGCCGCTTTATTGACCGAAATGACACCTTGGGCGGTTTCGGTCAGTTGCTCCGACTGACAAATATGACTGGAGTGATACTGGACGATACTGCGCTGGGAGGCTATATCGCTCTAAAAACATCGGCGCCTGTACAATTTTGCACACAGCCACATTTTACGGTATCCCAATCTGAAAATGGGTTCGAGAAAGTCATGCAGGCTGTTACACTGTTATTGGAATGGCCGATTCAGGGGCAGGAATTAATCATCACACTGGAAGTCCACCCTAAATAGCATCGCAATCATTTTATTAAACGCTCATCAGTTAATTATACTAAGCCAATAAATATGTCCCTTCTTACTCAATCGCCAGCCTGGCTTGCATTAAAAACACATCAATCTGCAATGGCGCAGCAACGCCTGCGTGATCTTTTCAGACAGGATGCACAGCGATTTGAAAAATTTTCTTTAATGTTTGACGATATGTTGGTCGATTTTTCCAAACAACCCGTCACCAGTGAAACAATCAACCTGCTAATCGCGCTGGCGCGCCAGCAGAATCTGGGAAACTGGATTGAACAGATGTTTCAGGGCAAGAAAATAAACAGCACCGAGGACAGGGCTGCATTACACGTCGCCTTGCGCAGTAAAAAACCGGTTATGCTCAATGGTGAAGATGTTACGCTGAAAGTCAAAAACATATGCGAAAAAATGGCGCGTTTCTCATCAGCCGTTCGCAGCGGCGAACACACAGGTTATAGCGGCAAAGTTTTTACCGATATTGTCAATATCGGTATCGGCGGTTCCGACCTCGGGCCGTTGATGGTGACTGAAGCACTGAAACCCTACGGCTCATCCCGGCTCAGACCGCATTTTGTTTCCAACATCGATGGCACACACCTCTATGAAACACTGAGCCGGCTGGATGCGGCCACAACACTTTTTATTGTTGCGTCAAAAACGTTTACTACCCAGGAAACCATCACCAATGCGCATTCTGCGCGCGCCTGGTTTCTTGAAAAGGGCGGCAGCGAAAAAGATATTGCCCGTCACTTTGTTGCGGTATCCACTAATCTTACAGCGGTAAAGCAATTCGGCATTCATCCGGATAACATGTTTGAATTCTGGGACTGGGTGGGTGGCCGCTATTCGTTGTGGTCAGCGATCGGATTACCCATTGCATTGACAATCGGCATGGACAATTTCGACGCGCTACTTGCGGGTGCGAACGCAATGGACCAACATTTTGCAACGGCTGCGCTGGAAAAAAATATACCGGTGATACTCGGGCTGATCGCTGTCTGGCAGATCAATTTTCACGGTGTTACCTCGCATGCTGTCCTGCCCTACGATCAATACTTGCATCGTTTTCCTGCGTATTTGCAGCAGTTGGAAATGGAGAGTAATGGCAAGCGCGTTAACCGTGACGGCGAGGAAGTTGACTA
>DOOY01000002.1 GCA_003514765.1 Nitrosomonas sp.
GCAATAGTATTTCATTAACCTGTTGTCAGCAGCAAAGGAATGATTAAATGTAGGGAATGATTAAACTGTGTGATTTTTTAATTTCGTTTGAATGTTGATGCGGTTCAGATGCGGTGCAAACATTTCGATAAAATCAAAGACAAATCGCTGTAAATAGCTGTTGCGGCTAATCCCGATACGCGTTGTGCTGGGCTCGAATAGGTGACTTGCATCGATTGCGCGAAGCTGTTTATCCCGCTGTGGATCGAAAGCCATTTTTGCCAGTATGCCGATACCTAGACCGAGTTCCACATAAGTTTTTATCACATCAGAGTCGATTGCAGTTAAAACGACATTAGGCGTCAATCCTTTTTTCTCAAATGCCTGATTTATTTTTGAGCGGCCGGTAAAGGCAAAGTCATAAGTAATAACAGGATACCGGCTGATCGCTTCCAGTGTGAGGACTTTTTCATTGAGTAAGGGGTGATCGGGTGGTACGACAACACACCGGTTCCATTGATAGCATGGCAGCATGATTAATTCTTGAAAATGTTCGATCGCCTCGGTTGCAATGGCGATATCTGCCTCGCCGGAAGTAACCAGCGATGAAATTTGAACGGGGCTACCTTGACGCAAAATGAGCCGGATTTTTGGGTGAAGCGCTGTGAAACGCTTGATTACCGGCGGCAGCGCGTAGCGCGCCTGGGTATGTGTGGTGGCGATGGTCAATGTCCCGCCGCCTTCATGTGTATATTCCTGTGCGGCTTTTTTCAGATTCTCGGCTTCCTGTAATACTTTGCGCGCGATTTGAATAATGATTTGCCCGGGTGGTGTTACTTGAATTAGCCGTTTTCCATTTCGAATAAATATAGGCACGCCCAGTTCATCTTCGAGTAGTTGTATCTGCTTACTAATTGCAGGTTGGGACGTGTGTAATTTTTGCGCGGCCTTTGACAAATTGAGTTTCTGATTTTCGGCTTCGCAGAGGTAACGTAACTGTTGTAGTTTCATATTCAATTCATTAAAATAATATTTAGTTATAACAATCTAACATAATATTATTTTGAATTATATAGAGAAGTTGTTATTATGCCGCCTTCCCAAAATTTCGAAAATAATAATTAGGAAAATTAATGGAATGGGGTTATACGTTATCGGGGCTGGTCGTTGGTTTTATCGTCGGTGTGACCGGCGTTGGCGGCGGTTCCTTGATGACGCCGCTATTGATTATGGTATTTGGTATTTCACCGGCTACCGCGGTTGGAACGGATTTGCTTTATGCTGCCTTGACGAAAGCTGGCGGCGCCTGGGTGCATGGCCGCCAGAAAACAGTGAACTGGAGATTGGTCGGGCACCTGGCGCTGGGCAGCGTGCCGGCGGCTTTTGTCACAATTTTGATTTTAAATGTAATCAGTGTAGATAATGCGCTTTTTTCCAATCTGATAACCAGCACACTCGGTATTGCGTTGATTTTAACTGCGATGGCGCTATTATTTCGACAGCAATTAACGCGCTTGGGCAGGGCGCACTTTGGTTTTTTGGTAGAATGGCGGGACCGGCATATTGTATCTGCTACGGTTATTACGGGCTTTGTCCTGGGCGTACTTGTCACCATCTCATCAGTCGGTGCGGGCGCGTTGGGTATGGTCGTATTATTCATGCTATATCCCCGTCTTCCGGCGGTAACTCTGGTGGGTAGCGATATTGCCCATGCCGTGCCATTGACGCTGGTGGCGGGCTTGGGTCATGCCTACATGGGTACGGTGGACTATAGCTTGCTGGCAAGCTTGTTGGTGGGCTCTCTGCCAGGCATATATTTAGGAAGCCATGTCAGTAAACGCATACCGGATCGTTTGTTGCGCCCGGTGTTGTCGACAGTGCTTATTGTGATTGGTATCAAGTTAATTTGATAGTAATGCCACGCAGTTTAAAAGCGCAATACACATGAAAGTGTATGCCACAGTTGTTTTATAATTGGTTAAAAAAGTCTGAATCAGGAAGACTTGAGCGCGATGAAGTCTGTTCAGAATAATAAAATTAAGCATGATTTTGAGTAACTTTAGCGATTTTCAAGATCAATAAGTACGAAACAAAGGATTGATTTTTATGAGTACAAATGTAGAAAATAAACCGAAACAGGTTACCTGGTTTAATGGTTGTGGCGGGCGGATTGGTATTGTAGTAGGTGAGAAGGGTGATTTTGCATACATCGGCATGGCATTAAGACATGATGAAGACGATGATGTTGATCATATCATGAAGTATGGCGCCAAGTTCCCGTTGGATGCTGCATTGCTGCTACCTGTTTCCAAAGATTACACCAAAGCTGAATCTTGAATCGTCAATCGAAAGAAATTGCTGTATTTGATAGACATTTCTGTTGGAATACGGTAGATGCCAGAACAATCTGGGTGGCCTGAATAGCAGGTGGGAAGAATAAACGGAGGTTATAAATTATGTATTGCTACGATGAGTATGATCAAAAAATTGTTGATGAACGTGTTGCGCAATACCGCGATCAAGTACGCCGGCGTTTGGGAAACGAGCTGACCGAAACAGAATTTCTGCCGCTCAGATTGCAAAATGGACTGTACATGCAAGTACATGCTTATATGCTGCGTATTGCGGTGCCCTATGGCATGATTTCATCAAGGCAGATGCGGATGTTTGCGCACATTGCGCGTAAATATGACCGTGGTTATGGTCACTTTACCACGCGTCAAAATATCCAGTTCAACTGGATTAATCTCGAAGATACCCCCGATATTCTGGCGGATCTGGCTTCTGTACAAATGCATGCCATTCAGACATCCGGTAATTGCATACGCAATATTACTTCGGATGAATATGCCGGTGTGGCGCAGGATGAAGTGGTCGATCCGCGTCCCTTTGCCGAAATTCTGCGTCAATGGAGTACTTTTCATCCGGAATTTGCCTATTTGCCGCGTAAATTCAAAATTGCCATCAGTGGCGGCAAAGAGGATCGTGCCGCTATTCTTGCGCATGATATCGGTTTATCCGTTACTAAAAATGCACAGGGTGAAGTGGGCTTTCGGGTTCTGGTCGGCGGCGGTCTTGGGCGCACACCGATTGTTGGCAACGAGATATGTAAATTTGTGCCGTGGCAGCATATTCTGACCTATGTCGAATCGATATTGCGAATCTACAATCAGTTCGGTCGGCGCGATAATAAATTCAAAGCACGTATCAAAATTCTGGTGAAGGCTTTAGGAATTGATGAATTCAGGCGCTTGGTCGAGGCAGACTGGGCTGATCTCAAAGACGGACCGGGTACGCTGACTGCTGAGGAAGTGGCGCGTGTGGCAAGTTTTTTTACCGACCCGGATTATGAAACGCTGCCCGACCATGATTCAAAGCTGAATGAATTCAAAGCGGATAACCGTAATTTTTCCAACTGGATGTTACGCAATGTGAAACCGCATCGTGTGCCGGGCTATGCGATCGCCGTCTTGTCCGTAAAAAAACCGGGCAATGCGCCGGGTGATGTAACCGATGTGCAAATGGATGCGATTGCAGACTTGGCGGATCGATATAGTTTCGGCGAAATGCGTATCACGCATAAACAGAATGTTGTTTTTGCGGATGTCAAACAATCCGATTTGATTGATCTCTGGCAGGAAATCAATAAACTGGAGCTGGCTTCGCCGAATATTGGTCTGTTGACAGATATGATAAGCTGTCCGGGTGCGGAATTCTGTACATTGGCGAATGCACGTTCCATACCGCTAGCCAAGCTGATTGCCGAACGTTTTGAGAGTATTGATTTCCAGCATGATATCGGTGAAATAACGCTGAATATATCCGGTTGTATGAATGCGTGCGGGCAGAATCATATCGGGAATATCGGCGTGACCGGCGTTGAAAAAAAGAATCACGAGGAATGGTATCAGATATCGATTGGCGGTGCTGAAGGTAACGATTGTTCTATCGGTAAAATTCTGGGACCTTCGTTTACTTTTTATCAGGTTCCTCAGGCAATCGAACGAATTCTGCAGGTTTATCTGCGCGAACGAATCGACGAAGGTGAACGTTTTATCGATACGGTGCGCCGGATCGGACATCAACCGTTTAAGGAGCATGTTTATGCGGTGGATTATGAGGATGAACCGGTGCAAGGCAGTTCTGACGACAAATCTGTGGCACCTGCAGAATATGTGGTTCCTTTTTATTCTCCAAGGTTTTAATCACAATGATTATAAAAAATAAAACACTCGTGGAAGATGACTGGCAGGTTTTGCGGCTAAGCGATCAGGAAACGGCAGAAAAGGTTACTGTGCTGAATGGCAAAGTGATCGTGCCGCTTAAAGTCTGGCTGGCGCAGCGTGACCAATTGCAGCAGCGTGGTGAATTGGGCGTTTGGTTTGCCAGTGATGAACGGCCTGAAGATTTGAAGGGAGACGTACATAAATTTCAAGTTATTGCAGTAGACTTTCCAAAATTTTCAGATGGGCGTGGCTACTCGATTGCCTATAATTTGAGAGCGCGTCTCGGGTATGCCGGTGAATTAAGGGCTATAGGCGATGTTTTGCGTGATCAACTTTTTTATATGCAACGTGTTGGCTTTGATGCATTTGCGCCACGGGCGGATCGTGATATTCATGACGCATTAAAAGGATTTGAAGATTTCTCTGAAGTCTACCAAACTTCTTTTGACCAGAAACAACCGCTGTTCAGACGTGTTCAGCGGCAGAGCAAGTCCTCTCTGGTATAGCAAATGGCTGAAAATGAGGATTTAACACAAAAAATTGCGGAGGTTGTTTCAGTGCTCACTGAAACCGTGCATGATTATGCGCCGGTGGCATTTGCCAACAGTCTGGGTGCAGAGGATATGGTACTGACCGATCTGATTGACCGCCACAAGCTTGATGTTGAAATGTTTAGTCTGGATACCGGGCGTTTGCCTCAAGAAACCTATGATTTGATGCAGACAGTACGTGATCGTTATCAAACCCCTCTGCGTATTTATTTTCCGAATGTCAAACAGGTCGAAGCATATGTGGCAAAGAATGGCGTAAATGGTTTTTATGAAAGCATCGAATTACGCAAGGCTTGTTGTCATATACGTAAAGTTGAACCATTGCGCCGCGCTTTATATGGCAAGCGTGCCTGGGTAACGGGTATCCGGCGCGAGCAGGCAGCTACGCGTGTGGATCTGAAGGTGTCGACTTACGATATCGAAAACCGCATGCAAAAGGTGAATCCGTTGCTTGAATGGACGCATGATGATGTATGGGATTACCTCAGAAAATATGAAGTGCCTTATAACAAACTGCATGATCATTTTTATCCCAGTATAGGTTGTGCGCCTTGTACCCGCGCAATTACGCCGGGTGAAGATATCCGTTCAGGACGCTGGTGGTGGGAAACGCCGGAAAATAAAGAGTGTGGTTTGCATACAAATAATGTTATTCCACTGAAATAAAAATATAACATGCGAATAATGACAGTGTTATCAGCAGATAACGATGTCTGTTGATGTTTTAGCGAGTAGAGAGAAAATGTATGAGTAATCGTTCCTTCACCCATCTTGATGCATTGGAAAGTGAGTCCGTCCATATCATGCGAGAGGTGGCGGCAGAATGTGCCAATCCGGTATTGTTGTTTTCGGGTGGTAAGGATTCTATTGTGTTATTACGCCTGGCTGAGAAAGCTTTTCGGCCTGGACGGTTTCCATTTCCATTAATGCATATCGATACAGAGCATAATTTTCCTGAGGTGATCGCATTTCGTGATCATCGTGCTCAGGAATTGGGTGAGCGTCTGGTTGTGCGCAGTATGGAGGATTCCATCAAAAAAGGCAGAGTGGTGTTGCGTTCGGAAACACAAAGCCGCAATGCATTTCAGTCGGTGACACTGCTGGATGCGATTGCTGAATTCGGTTTTGATGCCTGTATCGGTGGGGCGCGCCGTGATGAAGAAAAAGCGCGTGCCAAAGAACGGATTTTTTCCTTTCGTGATGAGTTTGGCCAGTGGGATCCCAAAAATCAGCGTCCCGAACTTTGGGATTTATATAATACCCGTACACATCCGGGCGAAAATATTCGTGTATTTCCAATCAGTAATTGGACTGAGTTGGATGTCTGGGAATACATCGCACGCGAGAAACTGGAAGTGCCGGTAATTTATTTTGCCCATGAACGGGAAGTGATTCGGCGAGACGCGGGTCTGTTGCCGGTTTCTCATTTGGTTCAGCCCAATGCAGGGGAGCAGACTGAAAAAGTAGTCGTGCGTTTCCGTACGGTCGGCGATATGAGCTGTACCTGTCCTGTTGCATCGAATGCGGCCAGTGTTGAGGATATCATTGCCGAGACAGCGTTGACACGCATTACCGAGCGTGGTGCTACACGCATGGATGATCAGACTTCGGATGCTTCCATGGAGTTGCGCAAGAAAGAGGGCTATTTCTAGCATTTTCACATTTCTTGCGGGTAGGTTTTGTTGACAGAAAAAACACCGCTTTCAGTCAATTCAAATATTTCCCGGTTATCAATTACAAGAAATTTGTTTTATTGCGGTGACATGAATTTCCAGAAAGGATCCAAATGTCTGAAATTGAAAAAATTTTGCTTGATCAGACCGAGTTGTTGCGCTTTATTACCGCAGGCAGTGTGGACGATGGTAAAAGCACGTTGATTGGCCGTTTGCTGCATGATTCAAAATCTATTTTTGAGGATCAATTAAGCTCAATTACCAATACCACACGCAAGCGCGGCATGGAAGGCGTGGATTTGTCCTTGCTGACAGATGGATTGCAGGCCGAACGTGAGCAAGGTATTACGATTGATGTTGCGTATCGCTACTTTGCAACGCCTAAGCGTAAATTCATTATTGCGGACACGCCCGGACATGAACAGTATACACGCAACATGGTCACCGGTGCTTCAACGGCTAATTTGGCTGTCATTCTGATTGATGCGCGCAAGGGTGTGCTGACGCAATCAAGACGTCATGCGTATCTTGCCAGTCTGGTGGGTATTCCGCACCTGGTGGTGGCTGTCAATAAAATGGATCTGGTGGATTATTCTCAATCGGTATTTGACGCGATTTGCAAGGATTTTGCTGCTTTTGCCGAGCGGCTTGACCTGCGCCATGTCGACTTTATTCCCATGTCAGCCCTGCTTGGTGACATGGTTGTCGAACGCGGTAATCATCTGGACTGGTATAAAGGCGCGACATTGATAGATTTGCTGGAAAATATTTCTATTAGCCATGATGTCAATCGTGAGGATTTCCGGTTCCCGGTACAGTGGGTATGCCGGCCACAAACTAAAGAGCTGCATGATTTCAGAGGGTATATGGGCCGTATTGAATCAGGCTCAATCCGTGTCGGCGATGCGGTAACGGTGCTGCCTTCAGGACTTCACTCTCGAATCAAAGAAATTGTGCTATATGAAGGTAATATCGAAGAAGCGGATGCGCCACAGTCTGTGACGCTAACAATTGAAGACCACCTCGATATTTCACGTGGCGATGTTTTGATAAAAACAGGTGATTTGCCTCAGGTGACTAAAGCGTTTGATGCAATGTTATGCTGGCTTTCCGAACAACCGTTAGATCCACGCCGAAAATATCTGATCAAACATACTACACGCATTGTCAAGGCGGTAGTCAGCCGGATTGATTATCGTGTCGACGTGAATACAATGGATCATGAAAAAACAGACGTTTTAACAATGAATGATATTGCGCATGTGGGTTTAAAAGTACAACAGCCCTTGATTTGCGATGATTATCAACGTAACCGTGCAACGGGTTGCTTTATCGTCATAGATGAGAGCAGCAATAATACGGTGGCGGCGGGTATGATTTGTGCTGCGGCAAATTAATTGTATAAGCTCAATATAAGAATTATTTTTTAATAGATTGTTTTCAAAATTCTGACCCGGCTGTTTTTATCGTATATCGCAGGTAATTTTATTTTCCAAGCAAAATAATACGGCATCGCGCAAGATAATGTCGTCGATTGACGAGTTCAGGTGAGAAATCCAGATCAACAAGCATACTAGCAGACGCTGAAAATCAAATTGATCGGTATCTTATAGCAGGGTTAGGGGGCGACCGTAGAACTGAGACTGTTTGAATGTATTTGCGAGTTCTTTTTTGTGACGGTGATGAAAGACGATTTCATATTTCTAAATGCTTCCCGTCACTCAAAAATTTACGCATAAACAATTTACTATTTTATCTTCAAAATTTATT
>DOOY01000173.1 GCA_003514765.1 Nitrosomonas sp.
AGGGAATGCAAACATTACTTGCTCCAATTGCCGTTGCTGCTGCTATAGCAGTCGTGCTACCGCTATTTTTTCCATCGTTAAAACCATTGGAAAACACCGAATTGCCGGCGTTTAAGGCGCATCTGGTTGTCGCGATGATGGCGTATAGTCTTTTAACTATTGCAGCTTTGCATGCGGCGTTGATGACGATTGTTGAGCACCAGTTGCATCACCCAGCAACACATTCACTGTTAACTAATTTGCCACCATTGCTGGCAATGGAGAAGCTCTTATTCAGTATTATCTGGGTCGGATTTATATTATTGACGCTTACGCTGATCAGTGGTGTCGCGTTTTCCAAAGAAGTGTTCGGCCAGCCTCTGACATTTACGCATAAGACGCTGTTTGGTTTTATCTCGTGGGGAACATTCGCTGCATTGTTGATTGGGCGGCAATTTTATGGATGGCGCGGCAGGATTGCAATACGCTGGACGCTGGTAGGATTCGTTATGTTGCTGTTAGCCTATATCGGTAGTAAATTTGTTTTGGAAATTGTATTGAATCGTTAAATTCAGGATGTAAATTCTGTAATGTTGGATTTAATATGTTGTCTTAAGTGAAATAAAGAGCGCTACCCCGACTTTTTCGTTGTCTAATGAATGGTGGGATTATGATTTTTAGCAAAATTCATACGCAATAAAAGTTCAAGTTGTTGGCAGCAGTTCCGATTGTTCATATTTTAAGTGGTTCACTATGCGCTTGTTAATACAACCGACACTAACATTGCTCTCTGCACAAACAATGAATAATTCCAGATTCAATAAATATTTGCTTATGCTGTCAAGCATCTTTTTGTCGGGATGTGTGACTATGAAAGGACCGCCTGAGCCTGTAACAGAGCAGTATATAGAACAGATACCAGTTAGTGTCCATCAGCAGCAAATCGATAGTATGCGGATAATAATTGAGCAATTGGCGCAACGACTAGCGGAAAAGGAAACGCTGATTAAACAAATCAGTGCTCGAGAGCAGGATCAGGCGCAAGTCATACAAGCGTCTAGTAAAGAAATAGCCCATACTCAGGTAAAGTTACATAGACTGGCAACAAAACCAAGCTCGGCTTCTCTAATTGCGGAAGCGGAAGTAGCCATGGCGTATATCAAGCAGCAGTCGACTCCAACTTCATCTGACAAAGCGCTTTATGAACAGGCAAAACGATTGCTGGATATGGCTGTTTTTTACTACAGGCGCGATGATTATGCCAACGCAACATATTATGCATCGCAAGCGCTTGAGTTTATACACATGATTGCGGATCAGGATCGTGATCTTCCTAACCGTGTTACGATAAGATTTAATACGCCGATTATGTTGCTGGCGACTGCTAATGCTAATCTGCGTCGCGAGCCCGGCAGGCATACGATGATTATCGATGTATTAAAAGAAGGCACTGTTCTGACAGCAAATGCCTATCAGGGAAATTGGCTGATGGTTCAAACTGACGATAATAGGCAAGGATGGATATTTAATGCGTTGGTAGAAATTATGGTGGACAAAAGGCATTAATCCGGATTTAAACTTGTGGCGTATTCGGTGTCGGGACTGATAGTATGAGCCTGGTTACGACCGGCATGTTTAGCTTCGTAAAGTGCTTGGTCTGCACGTGAAATGAGGGTGATAGGAGAAGTGTCTTTCGGTTCAGACTGTATAATTCCAATGCTCAGTGTAACATTAATGATCTTGTCAATTGCTTTGCAGTGTATTTCGGAAGCTTGAGAACGAATACGTTCTGCAGTAATGACGGCTTCTTTAACGGTTGTTTCAGTTAATATAATGATGAATTCATCACCACCGTATCGAGCAGCAAAATCAATGCTTCGAATGGATTGCGTCAAAGTGTCGGCAATTGCTGCTAAAATTTCATCACCGGTAACATGACCGAGTTTATCGTTGAGTACTTTGAAATAGTCGACATCAATCATGAGTACTGCAAAAGGCCGCTTGTTACGCTGAAATCTTAAAAGCTGATCACTGATAATCTGATTGAGCTTATTTCGATTGTATAGTCCCGTCAATCCGTCAGTAATAGACAATTTTTCCAATTGTTGATTTTTTTGTTGCATAGCCTTGTTGGCAGCTAAAATTTTCGCTTGACTCCGGCGCAGTTTTTCCATCATCAAATTAAACATCTGTGCGAGCTTTCCAACTTCATCCTTTTGTGTAACAGCAGTTATAGGAATATCGAGATTACCTTTGACAATCTGTCCTGTCGCATTAATCAAACGCTGCAGTGGCGTAACTATCGAGTGACCGAGATAAATTGCAATAGTGGCGACGATAAAGATTGACATGCCTACCAAGATAAAATAAAGATCGCGTTGTTTTGTCCATGCGGCGTAAACATCTTTATGATTTTTTTCAGCAACCACGGCAATTGGCAGTGTTTCCGCTTTGTATGCTAGTCCTATCACATGTTTTTGTGAAAAATCCCGGAAAGTTAAGAATTCTCCTGGATTGTTCAGCAAATACTGGAAAGTTCTTGGGTCAAGGAACGATGGGTATGTCACGTCAGTGTGGGTTGCCAGCAGTGTGCTGCCATTCCAATCAAATAAATAAATTTCACCACGGGGTGATTTTGCCGAACCTTTTAATAAGGGTTTGATGTTTTGTAAATCATAGGTAAGTACTAACTGACCCAAAATATAATCATCATAGGAAACGACTGGTAAAGCGATGCTGATCACGGTAGTTCCAAACTGGTCGCTCCAAAGTGGTGGTGAAACCAGTGGCTGATGTGATGTGTTGCCGTCCAGCCAAAGGTTCTTTAATGGTTCAATAAGAATATGCTGATCGGAACTGCTCGCGATAACATTTTTGTTGGTATCGACTACGGTCAATTCCAGAATGGTTTCAAGTTTTTTATGAACGGAGCTTAGGTAGTGCGTGAGAATTTCTGGTGATACCTTGATATAGCCATTTTGAAGATTGGCAGCGTTGGACAACGCATCAATGATTATTTTGGCCGAGGTTAATGAATTTCCTTCATGAATATTTTGATTAACCCAAGCATCAAGCTCATAGCTGGCATGACTAGCTAAAATGCGCAATTCGCGCTTGACATTATCTTTGATTAAGTTTTCATTCAGATGAAATGAAAGCAATCCCAGTACAAGTGAAGGAATCAGCGTTGATAATAAAGCGAAAACAAATATTTTGCTTTTGATGCTTTTCAATAGATTGTCCTGCTAAGGAGAATTGTTAAACGTTCTTTATAATCTAATTCTACAATATCAATTTTAGAAAAAAATGCAGGAAAAGATGTGGAAAAGTCGTTTTAATCCTTTAATCAATCGAAAACAATTAACCAGTATGCAGCGTTGCCGGTTCTTTGTCTGGGTAGTGGTTCATTTGATAGCCTTGCCAGAGTCTGTTCGCAATAAATGTGGCGATAGTATTGGCGTGATGTTCGAGTGCAGTGTTACCCAGCTCGTGGGTTGTTTGCTTAAAAAGCGCAAGCCAGCGTTCAAACAGTTTGGCTGATAAATCAGGTAAAGCAATATGTTTTGGCATGGGGGCGCCACGAAACCGGCTGGTACCGCGTAATTGGGCGGACCAGAAGTTGACCATTTGAATAAAATGCGCATCCCAGTCGATGACATGTTCTTCAAAAATTGGTCCGAGTGAGGGATCTTTTCTAGCTTTGGCATAGAATTCATGAACGAGCTTTGAGATTTCTTCTTCAGAATATAAGTCAGGATTTGGTATTGGAAAAGGTGATTGGCTCATATTTAAGATTAATAAGATTGATTAATAAGAAAAGAAGCTTGGTTAAATTAAATAAAATTTAATAAAAGTGTTGCCATGTAATAAAGGTAAAATTAAGCAGTTCACCAGTCTGGCAAGTTTAGCTAACGAAAGCCTGACTGTCCAACGATGACTGAGCATATCGTCGTTAAAATTTTATTATAGCGTCCACATTGGATTAAGCATAATAACTATAAATTTGCCCGTATCAGAACTGCACAATATCGAGTGTAAAATAAAAAAGAAGTTCAATAGTAGCTTGAAAACAAGTCAATGCAACGAGATTGACTTGTTGAATCAATCTTTATTTAAAGGACGAATTGATAAAGTTGCTGCAAACGGGCGCGCGACAGCAGCATAATCTGCATTTGCTGGGTCGTTACCCGCAAAGAAGCATGTAATATTTGGCAGCGAGCATTTAGGCAATTGAAAATGGGTAAAATTATTTAGAGGACGGAACATGAAAGTTGGTAAAGCGTTATTAGATGATCCGGCCTGCACAAAGTCAACTGCATTCACACGGGAAGAGCGTATACGGTTTGGTTTGCGTGGGTTGTTGCCTTACGATGTGGCCAATATCAGCAAACAAAAAGAGCGCGTGCTCGAAAATATGCGACGTAAAAACAATAATATTGAAAAGTATATTTTTTTAAGTGCGCTGTTGGATCGCAATCAGAGGCTTTTTTATCGGACCATGATAGATCATATGGAAGAAATTATGCCGTTGGTTTATACACCAACCGTCGGAGAGGCCTGCAAAGAATTTGCTCATATTTTTAGAAGACCACAGGGACTTTATATTACACCGGAAGATCGTGGAGAAATTGGAAACGTACTTGGAAACTGGCCTGAAAAAGATATACGCGTCATCGTTGTTACTGATGGAGAACGGATTTTAGGTTTGGGTGATTTGGGTGCTAATGGTATGGGTATCCCGATTGGTAAAGTCGCATTATATGTTGCCTGTGCCGGAATTCACCCGGCGCATTGCATGCCCGTTATGCTGGATGTGGGTACAAATAATCAATCATTGCGTGAAGACCCGCTCTATTTGGGATATCCTTTTGCGCGCCTGGAAGGCGGAGCCTATTTGTCGCTGGTTGATGAATTTGTGCGTGCTGTGCAAACCCGGCTTCCAAAAGCTTTGATTCAATTTGAAGATTTTCTGACGCCAAACGCGTTTAATTTTCTTGACAACTATGGAACGGAAGTGCGCTGTTTTAATGATGATATTCAGGGTACAGCTGCAGTGACGCTGGCAGGTGTGTATACATCATGCCGTATTACGCAGAAGAAATTTTCTGATTTAACGATCATGTTTCTGGGAACGGGGTCTGCAGCGGGCGGTACAGCTGAATTAATGGTGGCGGCCTTTTGTGCTCAGGGGCTTAGTGAACAACAAGCGCGGGAAAGGCTCTGGTTTATCGATAGGAAGGGGCTGGTTGTATCGACAAATGAAAAAATCAAACCGCGAATCCAACCATACGCACATGCACATGTGTCTTGTGATTTTGTTGACGCAATTGCAGATATCAAGCCTGACGTCTTGATTGGCGCCACAGGGGTGGCTGGCACATTTACCGAACAAGTTGTGCGGCAAATGGCAGCGGTTAATGAAAGACCTGTAATTATTGCATTATCGAACCCGACATCGCATACTGAATGCACGGCAGAGGAAGCTTACAGATGGAGCGATGGACGTGTTATTTTCGCCAGTGGAAGCCCGTTTGAATCAGTTTGCTATAAGAATCAATGCTTTGAGCCGGCTCAGGGTAATAATGCCTATATTTTCCCAGGTATTGGTCTTGGTGTATGTGTCAGTTCTGCGCGGCTCATCACGCCAAATATGTTTCTGTCAGCCGCAGAGGTGCTGTCTAATCTGGTGACCGAAGAGGAAATCGCTAAAGGAGCAGTATACCCATCTCTTACGCGTGTACGCGAAGTCTCCAGGGCGATTGCGAAAGCAGTTTGTCAGGTCGCCATCCAAGAAGGATTTATTGATAAAGAGTTGCCGCAGAATTTGGATGAACACATTCAGTCATTTATGTATGAACCCAATTATTAAGCGCAAAGGATCGGATTCATGCTGTTTGCTAACCGAAATTTTCTTCATTGAACAAATTGATAACGCCGTCCAGACCGGTATGGCTGATTGAGTAGGTTGCCTTTTCCTGTACGATTGGTTTTGCATGGTAGGCTATACTGATACCCGCTTCTGCCATCATGTCCAAATCATTAGCGCCGTCGCCGATAGCGATGACCTGCTCGCGTTGAATGCCGAGTTCGCTGCATATATTTTTTAAAGCTTCGGCTTTACCTTCCCGGCCTAATATTGTACCTAATACTTTTCCGGTGAGCTGGTTGTCTTGTATTTCGAGTGTGTTGGCGGCTGCAAAGTCTAAATGCAGTTTTTCCTTGATTCTGTCGGTAAAAAATGTAAAACCACCGGAAATGACCATGGTTTTTAGACCAGCTTCTTTAGCCTTTTTCAGCATGATTTCAGCGCCGGGGCTCAATTGCACACGTTCGTCATAGACCTTTTGGAGTGCGTCGGAATGCAACCCTTGGAGTAGCGCTGTTCGCCGTATCAGGCTTTCTTCAAAACTGATTTCTCCCCGCATTGTTTTAAGTGTGATTTCGGCAACCTGTGGTTTAACACGATGTATGTCGGCGACTTCATCAATTGATTCAATAGCCAGTAGCGTTGAATCCATATCCATAGCAATCAGTCTGTAGTCGGATAGATACTGATCGGCACCGACGAATGCAAAATCAAGATCTACTTCTGCGCAGTAAGGTGCGATACCATCTTTTTGTGATACGTTTTTAAGTCTGAAAGCTTGTCCTGTAATTCTTTCAATTTGATCTGCACAGGCAAGTTTTGCCAGTGCTCTTAAGTCATGGTTCTCTATTTCAGAACCCTGTATGATTAAATGCATATGCTATTTTTTATTTGATTTTTAAGGATTAA
>DOOY01000017.1 GCA_003514765.1 Nitrosomonas sp.
TCCAATACCCAAAATTCCGGCAAACATCCGTCATCCAGTCGCCGCATGAATGCATTCAACACAGCAGGACTTATATTTCCAGCCACTTCCACATCCAGTCCGGCTTTTTTCAACATCGCTCCAACCATCGCCGTAACCGTTGTTTTTCCGTTTGTACCTGTAATTGCAATAATTTTCGGCCTGATAATTTGATGTTGCGCGAGCCCCCATTGAAACAATGTCAGATCACCCACAACCGGCACACCACGCTCAATTGCCAGCCGAACATGTGAGTCTTTCACTGGCACACCCGGACTCATTGCAATCAACTCGATATCATTAAAAATCTTGTCTTCGAATGGACCGGCACATATTTCCACTTCTGGCAGCAGGCTTTCAAAAGCAGTCACATTGGGCGGGTTAATACGGCTATCTGCCACACGAATTCTGGCATTCTGGCGCGTCAGCCATTGTGTGATTGACAGTCCTGTTTCACCCATACCCATTACCAACACATGCTTTCCTTTCAAATTCATCTCAGTTTCAATGTCGACAATCCCACCAAAACCAGAATAATAGTGATAATCCAGAATCTCACGACGACCTGATTCTCCTTCCAACCTTTCAATTCAAAGTGATGGTGTAACGGCGCCATTCGAAAAATACGCCGCCCCGTCAGTTTGTATGACGACACCTGCAACATTACCGACAGCGCCTCCATCACAAAAACGCCACCCATAATAATTAATACGATTTCCTGGCGAACAATCACGGTAATCACGCCCAATGCCGCACCCAGAGACAGCGCGCCCACATCACCCATAAACACTTCCGCCGGATAAGTGTTAAACCACAAAAATGCCAGGCCGGCGCCTGCCAAGGCGCCACAAAAAACGGACAATTCACCAGCGTTTGGGATATAAGGTATACCCAAATAATTTGCAAATACGACATGCCCGGCAACATAAGAAAAAATCGCCAGCGCTCCGCCAACCATGACTGTCGGCATAATCGCCAAACCATCCAGACCATCAGTCAGATTCACTGCATTACTGGTGCCGACGATCACCAGATACGTCAAAATGACAAAGCCCGTCACCCCCAAAGGAATCGCCACTTCCTTAAAAAAAGGCACAATCATATCGGTTTGTGCAGGCAGCTCCGCTGTTAAAGCCAGATACACCGCCACAACAAATGCGATAACCGACTGCCAGAAAAACTTGTTACCGGCGGAAAGCCCTTTTGGATTGCGATGAACAACTTTTCGATAGTCATCAATCCATCCGATAATGCCAAAACCCAGCGTGGTCAGCAGCACCACCCAGATATAACGATTACTCAAATCCGCCCACAGCAGCGTAGTTAAAACAATTGACACCAGAATTAAGGCACCCCCCATGGTCGGCGTGCCTGCTTTGATCAAATGCGTTTGCGGACCATCATCACGCACCGATTGTCCGATCTTATAATCAGTGAGTTTGCGAATCATAATGGGGCCGACCAGAAAAGAAATCGCCAACGCTGTCAGTGCAGCCAGCATAGCGCGCAATGTTATATAGCTGAATACGTTAAATGCGCGGATATCCTGTGCCAGCCATTGAGAAATTTCCAGTAACATAATCTACGGCTTCCTTAGTCGTCTTAACCCAGCGCGCATGATTTGCTTAACTCTCATTTATTCTGTGTACTCCAGTGTTTATAAAAGCCACAACAGACCACCTTGGCATGTTGCCGGGACTATGCCTCCAATCGTTTTATCACCCGCTCCATTTGCATAAAGCGTGAGCCCTTTACCAACAAAGTAACATCCGCGCCCAACAATTTTTCTGCCGCATCCAGCAATTCATCAATATCGCTGAAATGCTGAGCACCTTGTCCAAACGCTTCACTTGTGTGCTTGCTCAATTCACCCAGCGTCAACAGCCCATCCAGCTTGGTGCGGCGCGCTTCTTCACCGATGGTGCGATGCAATTCAACCGATGATTCGCCTAATTCGCCCATATCACCAAGTACCAGAATTTTTCTGCCTTTTGAAGCAGAGAGAACCGCTAAAGCGGCACGCACCGATTCCGGGTTTGCGTTATAACTGTCATCTATCAACAATGCCTGATTCAAGCCGCGTTTCGCCTGCAGACGCCCCCGCACACCTTTAAAGCGCTCCAGTCCAGAGGCAATTGTTTTCCGGTCAATATCAACCGCCACCGCAGCCGCAGCCGCAGCTAATGCATTCCGGACATTGTGTATGCCAGGCACCTTCAACTCGACATCTACAACACCATCCGGGAGGTGCAATTGCAGTGCGCTACCGCATATGTCGGTTTGATATTGTGCGGAAACCTGTTTCTGCCTGTCTTGTTCACCCAGCCCAAAACCAATCACTTGACGCTTATCCGCAAGTTCACGCCATAACGGTGCATACTCGTCGTCAGCATTGATAACTGCTCTTCCCTGTGCATCGAGTCCAGCCAGAATTTCACCTTTAGCGTGCGCAACTGCCTGTATTGTCCCTAATCCTTGTATATGCGCCGCACCCGCATTGGTGATCACAGCCACACTTGGTTTTGCCAAACGCGTCAGATACGCAATTTCACCCATATGATTCATACCCATTTCGATAACCGCATACTGATGTGTATCACGCAAACGCAGGAGCATTAAAGGCATGCCGATATCATTGTTAAGATTGCCTTCAGTCGCCAGCACGAATGACAGTGCCGATGAATTCTGTTCAGCAATTTCTGCCTCGCCTGCCGCCTGACGTAATATTGCTGTCAGCATATCTTTTACAGTGGTTTTACCGTTACTGCCGGTTACCGCTATGAGTGGCATGGAATACTGTGCACGCCAGTGCGCAGCCAACTCTCCCAACGCTGTGCGCGTATCATTTACACGGATCAACGATATATCCTTGGATAGGACATCATCGCCAACATTCGATCCCACCATGGCGGCTACCGCACCTTTATTCTGTGCTGCACGGACAAATCGGCACCCTTCAAATCTTTCTCCGGATAAAGCAACAAACAGGTCTCCCTTCAGCAGAGTTCGGCTATC
>DOOY01000329.1 GCA_003514765.1 Nitrosomonas sp.
GCGAGCCGCACCACCCTTATCGGTTTTTCATTCCGTTTGCACACCCCCTGTTCGCCACGGGGCAGGGTTGCATGAGCAGCCCATTTTTTATTTCCATGTACATCAATTATTAATGCCAAGTACTTTTAAATACCTGAAGTGTTAGAAATGACTCAAACGGAAAATCAGCTTCATCTTTGAAACTATTGATCTGTAACATCAGACACCAGGTTTCTCGGCGGCCTTCTGATTGTTTCTGAAATGATTTGTGAAAGGCTTTTAACGCCAAGTTCGGATGTCAGCATAATTTTGTTTTCTAAACCCGGATAAAATGATATTGCTTTGTCTGGTTGAATCTTATGCAGAATTATGATCATTTGTTTTGATAACAATTTTTTCAATTCATACTCAGTCCATTTCCGGCCGAAGTATTCTTCACTTAAAATAACAACCCCGAATGGACATGCGTTCAGTCCGGCATTAATACTTTGCAGCAATGAATCATTTGCGGCTAACGTTGCAGAATCAAACCAGACTTTAAGCCCTTTCATTTTTATTTCATCAGCCAGGCTGCTTGCTAAATTTTTTTGCGCTGTCTGATAACTGATAAAAACATCCCATCTGTTTTCCGTTATCCAGTATGCTTCATAGTTATAAATGATCACCCCGAATTCTTTTGAATCAACGGGAATATGCATGGTTTTCCAATCAATCCAATCATCTGTGTTGGGCTGACGAACCAGTTCAAAGTTAACACCCTTATTGGCCAGATATAATTCCAGTTCCGCGTCAATCTGGCCGCGTTTAATATCTGTGGCTTCGATTGAATCGCCGTGAAATTTACATTCTGAGAAATCACAGTTGTAGAAGTGTGCATGACTGAATTTTATGGGAGCGAGTTCTGCGCCAACAAAAGAGGTATGCCGGTTCTTCCATAGATAAGATTCAATTCTATTGAGTGTGGCTTTATTCAAACAGCACTTGTTAAGATCAGTGCCTTTTATTTCAGCGTCATTAAAATCTGATTCACTAAAATCAACCAGGGTTGCAGTTATTCCATTAAATCTCGCGCGCGTCAAATCACAACTGGACATGCCCACGTTTAACAGCCGGGTGCCATCAAAATTGGTTGCGCTAAAATCTGCACCCGATAGATCAGCGTTTCGTATTTCCAAGTGTGAGAGATCCATTGTATCGTCACGATATTGATTCCATTTCGATACTCCGGCACAAAGCAGTTCAACGCTTTTTTGATTGTCCATTATTTGTCGTATATATGAAGCCTGAATTGTCAGACTGTATCGTTCTCTTCCCAGCGCCAGATAATGTCTTTTTCCTGTGCAACTGTTCGAACGCAGGCATGAATTTCTGAAGTCAGTTCCGCTGCTTCCGAGTATAGTGGCTTGTCCCGTCCGAACATCTTGCGTCCATAGCGACGCAACAAGAGAAGCCAGCGGTTTTTGGAACCCTCGACATTACCACAGTGCACCGCAAACTCAGTACATAACCAGTAAGTGAGTTCAGCACTATAGACTCAGGGTTAACCTGACAGTCATCAGGAAGAATCGAAGAAAACTGCTCGGATCGGAATTCAACAATATCGCAGAGTATCCGTTGGTTATCGCCCTAAATTTCGGCTCGTTATCAGTATTAGTTGTAAGAAGATAAGTGAGCACACGATTATTCGATGCAATTGTCAGGTCTTTGTGGCAATAAAGTAAACATGATTGTCAGGATATTGATCATATTCAATATGTTTTACATAACTTCGATATAACAAGCTCGTGTCGATTTGAAGGGAGATGAAAAATACTATCAGTGACGATTCAAAAGAATTCTTAAAAATCGCCCCTCGCAACCACATCCCACATCCAAGGTTGATGTTCCATCTTTGACAAATTTTAGCGCACGCTCGAGCGCTTCAATCCCGTATGTAGATTTTCTGAATGAAGATACGGTTTAAGTTGGTGCACTAAGGTCATGAATAGAATAAAATTGCCTACATCAACACACCATCTTGTGGCGTCAGCGGAGGAGGAACGGAGTATTCACCAAGCTGCTGCTTCAGATCAATCTCGATGGCGCGACATATAGCATGAAGCGGAATATCTTCGATTTTGTTATCGAAAGGGTCTTCTGTCCGGCTTCCTATTCTTTCCGTGGTAGAAAAAACCGTTGCTAAGGCAACGTACACTGGCAACATTTGCCAGTCAAGATGCTGCACTAGGCCAAGTGGTAACAATAAAACAAACAACCAGACGAAGTGTTGAGTAAAAAAACTATATTGACGGAGGAGCGGTGTATTTTTAATACGTTCACTGATTCCTTGACACCGGTAAGTTTTCCTTGATGGTTTCTATTAATTGCGCTAAGTACCATTGTGACGTTATCCAGCCCGCTTCATGGAGGTCACGGAGATATTGTGCTTGAAGATGATTCAACTGGGTGGCTTTGTTCACAACCTTTTCTATTTTTTGAAATTCGTCATCAACCAGCCATGGTTTCAATTCATCCCATCGTGATTTGTTTAGGAGCTGTAATCGTAAAGCATTCACAAAGGCCAAATGCCGAAAGAGTATTTTTTGATGAACGTCGGAAAAATCAGACGTATCTTGCGCCTGGTTTTGTATGTTATTACTTGTGAAGCAAAATATCGGGAGGCATTGGTTAAATCACCCCATGCTTTTCGAGCTTCCCAAAATCGTTCGTAGGCGGAATTATTTCGAAATCCTAGAAGAATGGCTACAGCGGTTCCCAAGAAACCGATAGCAGAAGCAGGAAGAGTGTAGTCCTCAAAAAAAGGGTGCAAATTGAGAATACAAATGGCACTCCCGTAAATGATAAAAAACAGGATATACCATCCCTCAATTTTTAAAAACCATTTTAGGCTATATGTGTGTCGGGTTAACATTGTTTATTTTCTTATATATACCTTTGTTGGAATTTACCCTGTTTGCGGTGGAGAATTTTATTTCCGTGAGATTTTCTAACAAACCCTTCGTCAATATT
>DOOY01000280.1 GCA_003514765.1 Nitrosomonas sp.
CTGGGCAGCTCAGTCTGAGGCATCCCATTATGCGCTTATGATCAGTCAGGATGCTGATTTTTCCAGCCTGATATATTTTAATCCTGAAATTAAGGAAAACAATTTAGTACTATCTGAATCACTTGTCCCCGGTCATTATTTCTGGCGTATTTTTTCCGCTTCAGCAAAAGAGGGAGCCGGTCCGTTCAGTGATGCAATGTCTTTCAGAGTACCTTATCCCGGACCATCACTTGAAGAAACAGAGCTGGACGAAAATGAAATCACATTTGCATGGCGTGCAGCTGCAGAAGGTCAAAGCTTTCATTTCCAGTTTGCCCGTGATGCAGCATTTAGCGATATCATTTATGACGAAATGACCGCAGCTTCTCAATTCACCGTTCAGAAACCAGATGGTGGCACCTATTATCTGCGCATCAAAACAATTGAATCCGATGGTTTTCAGGGACCCTGGGGGCCTCCTCAACTTATTGAAGTCCCGCGTGACATGCCTTATTGGCTAATGCTGTTGTTGCTATTACCACTCCTTGTTCTTATATGATTTATCTCGATAATTTCAGGAGACAACATAATACTTTTATCCTACGCATACTGTTTCTTCTGACTGCAATTACAGTTATCGCTTACACTGAAATACTGGAACGTCTGGATTTTGTGGTCTACGATAAAATATCAAACTTTATTTATTTACCGAATGATCCGAATATCGTCATTGTAGCGATTGATGAAAAAAGCCTGAGTGCTTTGGGCAGTTGGCCATGGTCCAGAGGCGTGCATGCGGAACTGATTAATCGATTAAAATCTATTGACAATAAAGTGGTGGCGCTGGACTTGCTTTTTTCCGAATTGCAGAGTAATGATGCACACGCTGACCAATTACTGGCAACAGCGATTGAAACACATGGAAATGTTGTTTTGCCGATAGCGCCGATATCAATTAATAGTTCCGATGTATTGCATGTAGCTGCGCCACACTCGCTTTTCAGACAACATGCTGTGCTTGGACATGTAGATATAGAACTTGACAGCGACGGTGTTGCGCGGCGTGTTTTCCTGCATGCGGGCATTAATGCACCGATATGGCCTGCATTAGCGCTTGCTTTAGCAGAACCCGAAATGGCAGGGCGCTATCTTCAAATCAACAATAATAAAACTGATGATCGGCTGAAAAACTGGTTCCGTGCTGAAGAAACACTTATACCTTATACCGGCAAATTAAAAAGGTTCCGCCATGTTTCTTATTCAGATGTTTTATTCAACGATGAAACGTTAGCCAACCTAAAAGGAAAAACAGTTATTGTGGGCATGACTGCAGCCGGTATGGGTACGCGTTTTGCAACACCTGTTTCAGCTGATGATCGGCAATCTATGACCGGTGTAGAATGGCATGCAAACGTATACGCAATGTTGCAAAACAATCACGCCATCCATCCTTTGCCGAAAATATGGGTAACGTTGGTATCATTTTTATGGGTCGCCGTTATTCTGATCGGTGTTTGCTGGACAAAGAATAATTTCACCATCCCATTATTGGTTTTTTTCTTGGTTTCCGGTTTGTTTCTCGTATACCAGTCACTAAAGATTTATCATGTCTGGATACCCCCAGGTGCAGCCTTTTTGGGTACGCTTGCAATCTACCCTTTGTGGAACTGGCGTCGCATCAATCAATTTATACGCGCATTTTTAATAACGAAAGTACGTTCGAGCACCGTATTGGAAACAATAGAAGATGGCGTCATTATCACTGACGCACATGATCATGTTGTCTATATCAACAAGGGGGCCGAAAAAATACTGCGTATAGAATTCAATCAGATTAAAGGAAAAGTATTACAGCAGATTCTGCATCTCTACACAAACTACAATAACCCATCGGAAGATCAATCCGTTAAAAAACTTTTAACACCTGGCCTGGACAGCCCTGGCGTACTCGAATGCGGCTTGAAGACAACGCTTGGAACTGAACGTACCGTGCGGATTACACGCAATCAATTACATGATGAACAAAAGGCGTTGATAGGATCAGTCATCGCCATGACCGATATTACTGATACCGTTGAACTGGCACAACGCATAGCACATCATGAAGATTATGATGTGCTAACTAAATTACCCAATCGGACAAAACTAATGACGCAGTTTGCCCAATTGATTCAGGTAAATCAAGATACAAACAAAATTATCACCATCTTTTTTATTACTTTGGATAATTTTAAAAAAGTCAACGATGCTATGGGGCATCAGGCTGGGGACAAACTGCTGCGGATGGTTTCCGGGCGCCTGCGTGAAAGTGCAGGACTAGATGATATCGTTGCGCGTTGGGGCGGCGATGAATTTATTCTGCTTTCTGAATACCTGACTGATAAAGATACCGCATCTGGAATGGCACAAAAACTTCTTGAAGTCATCAGAAGTCGATTTGAAATTGATGGTTTAGAAGTATTTGTGTCCGTCAGTATCGGCATCAGTTTTTATCCTGAAAATGGATTAACCAGTGAAACGGTATTAGAAAGAGCTGGGACAGCCATGTATCGGGCCAAGCGCGATGGCGGTAATTGTTTTAATTTTTATTCTCCTGAATCCACTGTGGTATGGACGCGCGATCGGCTTGAATTGGAAAAAGAGTTGCGAGCGGCTATCGCAAACCATGAGCTTCAGGTTCTGTTCCAACCGATAGTTCATGCAGAAACGCACCATATTGCACGAATGGAAGCACTTGTACGATGGCCTCACCCAACGCGAGGGTTCTTATCGCCAAGTGAATTTATACCACTTGCTGAAAATGTTGGACTGATTGACCAACTCGGGGAACTAGTTTTAAGAACTTCCTGTTTCGCTGCTTATAAGCTTTTAAAATTGGGTTACCCCGTCAATGTTTCAGTCAATGTGAGTCCTCGACAACTATTGAATAACAATTTTCTGCAAACAATTTTTAATGCGCTGCGGGATGCAGAATTACCTCCTCGTTCTTTAATACTCGAAATAACCGAAAGTGCTATCGTTAACGACATGGAACGTGTCGGCGCTATTCTTACAAAAATCAAGGAGCTTGAGATTTTGATCGCACTGGATGATTTTGGTACAGGATATTCTTCACTCACATTATTACGTGAGCTTCCCATTGATATTTTAAAAATTGACAAATCTTTCGTACGCACACTGGATCAAAATCAAAATGACTTGAAAATTGTTCAGGCGATTATCGGTCTGGGTATCAATATGGGATTGTTAGTCGTCGCTGAAGGAGTAGAAACAGCAAAACAAACCAGAATTCTGCTTCAACATCACTGCTACTATCAACAAGGGTATTACTTTAGCCG
>DOOY01000117.1 GCA_003514765.1 Nitrosomonas sp.
TTGGTCAAGCCCAGCGCTTGAGCCTGTTTGATAACAACTGCTGTCGGCGGTGTAGTGGTTTCAAAGCCAATCGCAAGAAATACCACCTGACATTGCGGATTTTGCTGTGCAATTTTTAACGCATCTGCACTGGAATAAATCATGCGAATATCGGCACCCTGTGCTTTTATTTTCAGAAGACTGCTGCCTCCTGCAGTGGGTATGCGCAACATATCACCGTAACTGCACAAAATCAGCCCGGGTGTCTGAGCCAGTTGAATCATGTTTTCCAACTTGCCCATTGGCAAAACACAAACGGGACAACCAGGACCATGAATCATGTGAATATTATCAGGCAGCAGATCAACGATGCCATACCGTGAAATCGCATGCGTATGACCACCACAAAACTCCATCAAATAGTATTCGCGATGTGGATTGGTTTCGGCAGCAATGTTACGGGCAATTTTCTTGGCCAACGTGCCATCACGAAATGCGTCGATATACTTCATGCTTATTTTTCTGATTGTACAGGCTCATCCATGTTTTCCGACATTTCATCAAACAACAGCAGAGTCTGTTCGGCTTCATCAGGATCGAGTTTCTGCAATGCAAAACCCACATGGACGATAACATAATCACCCGGGACGACATGATCAACCAATGCCAGCGAGATTTCCTTACGGACGCCTGCCAGATTAACGATCGCGTTTTCCCCGGATGTGAGCCGTTCAACAAGTGCGGGTATAGCCAGACACATTAAATAATTTCACAAAATTGGTTCTGCAATAAGCAAATTATGACATAATCTGCTGTCACATTGATATATGATCCTCATAGTTTGGAATGGAAGGTTTATATGCATAATCCGGCTTTATTGAGCAGTGTAATTACTCTGTTTTTTTTCTCTATTCTACCTTTCAGTGTCAGTGCCAACGGAATATGGATCGACGTTAACACAACCGAACATACGTTAACCGTTATGCAAGGCGACAAAGTGGAACATACATTCGAAAATATCGCTATTGGCCGTTATGGCACTACCTGGTACAAAATAACGAAAGACGATAAAACACCGCTTGGCGACTTCAGAATCGGTTGGATTAATGAACAAAGCCGCTACTACCGTTTTTTCGGACTGGATTATCCCAATCGTGAAACAGCACAACGTGCATTCGAAGAAAATCTTATCACGGAAGAAACCTGGCTAACTATTCTGAAAGCAATCAACCAGGAAAGAACACCGCCTCAAAATACCATTTTAGGCGGCTTTATCGGTATCCATGGTATCGGTCGAGGCGATCCTGAAATACATGATCAGTTTCATTGGACCAACGGATGCATCGCCCTGACTAACGAGCAGATTGATCAACTGGGAAAATGGCTGAAACCCGGCGTTATGGTTAAGATTCGCTGAATCGGGATTCTTATGCTCACGAATACATATACACCAGCTTCTTAAAAAGATATCCAAAATTTGCATGGAACCCATTTATTTTATTGAATAAATCAGCTAATATCCTAATTAGCTGCTGATATAGAATATTCAGAAGTGGGTTTATGAGATGGTTGAATTCATGTGTTGTAGTAGTTTTTAAAAAAGAAAGAGGAGATAAAATAGTATGACCCAAGATATTAAACGCACACTGGCATTAATCGTAACAACCGGCGCATTCATTGGTTTAACAGGATGTGCGACAACAGGTGATTTAGATTCCACAAGAGGTGATCTGCAAGCTCAAATCGATAGACTGTCTGCTGATGTTTCTGCCACCAAATCAGAAGCTGCTGCTGCTAACGCAAAAGCGAATGATGCTGTCAATATCGCTAATGAAGCGAATAGACGCTCAATGGATACTGCGGAAAAAATTGACCGCATGTTTAGAAAAACAATGCAAAAATAAGCTTCGGTTTTCTGGCCTATTTGTCACAGACCCCTCGTTTTGAGGGGTTTTTTATTTTTTCGCCTTTCTATATTTCCTTTTCATCCGCCATTACCGCACGGTCGTGAGCCCATGCCCGTAGTTTGCCAATCCGCTCTGCCATTACCACAGCCAATGGACGCGTACGTTCAAGTTCGTGCAAAATATCATCTGAAGTAAGCGCAGTGCTATTATCACGTGCTGAGACCTCAAAAATAGCGGCAATCACAGCCTGTTCAATCTCAGCACCGGAAAAACTGCTGGCACTGGCGGCCAGTCCGGGCAGGTTGAAAGCCGCCGGATCAAAACCACGTTTCTTTAAATGAATGGCAAAAATCTGTTCACGTGCGGCGACATTCGGAAAATCAACAAAAAAGATTTCATCAAATCGTCCTTTGCGGATGAGTTCAGGTGGCAGCGTTGAAATGTCGTTGGCCGTAGCTACAATAAATACGGGTTTTGCTGCATTGCTGCGTTCGGACAACCAGGTCAGGAAGGTGCCGAGGATCCGGCGTGACACACCGCCATCCTGTTCGCCCGCGCCTGTGCCCAGTCCTTTTTCAAGCTCGTCAATCCATAGAACACACGGCGCCATACCTTCCGCAGCAGCCAGTGCGGTACGCAGATTGCGTTCGCTTTCACCGTAAAACTTGTTATAAACCGCACCGAAGTCAAGACGCATCAACGGCACGTTCCACTCTCCGGCAATTGCGCGTGCGGCAAGACTTTTACCGCCACCCATCAC
>DOOY01000251.1 GCA_003514765.1 Nitrosomonas sp.
AACAGCAGTTTTGCGGATTTTGATTTTTATGTGTGGAATGCTGCGCTTAAAATCTACCCCGACAAACTTAACTTTTCCAGTAGTACCGGTCAGCAGCATGATACGAGCCACAATCAGTCATTTCAGCATGACGGCCATAGTTTCCATGGTGGCCATACCGCTGCGCCAGCAGGCGTGATGTATGCACACATGCTGGATAAACCCGGTGACATCATGGTGGGCTATCGGTTTATGTATTCTCGTCAGGCAGGCGATATGTTGCATGGCGATCGTTCAGCGAGTGATGCGGAAATCGTGAACCAGAGCTGCAGC
Organism: Nitrosomonas sp.; assembly: GCA_003514765.1. GTDB lineage: Bacteria > Pseudomonadota > Gammaproteobacteria > Burkholderiales > Nitrosomonadaceae > Nitrosomonas. Next base: position 313 of record DOOY01000251.1, read on the forward strand.
GCTGCCATTCCGTGTCGGTTCACACCAACGGACATGAATATGAAAATGCATATGCTGGATATCATGTATGCGCCCACTAGCTGGCTCAATCTGATGGTGATGCCACAGTTTATGGACATGGATATGAATATTCGCGAGCTGGATGGGCGTCCTCCGCGGATATCGGGCGTGCATGAACATACCGGTATTCAAGGCCATGCCACTGGCGGCGTTGGCGACACCATTATATCTTCACTTTTCAAGTTATATGAAGCACCCAACCACCACCTGCACATGGGATTGGGTTTGAGCGCGCCGACTGGTCGCGTGAATCTCGATTTTCGTCGTGTTTTCCAGATAGATGGTGGACGGGTGCATTTTGATATGCAGCTGGGTAGCGGTACCTGGGATTTTCTGCCTAATCTGACCTATAAAGGTGATTACAAGCGTTGGTCATGGGGGGCGCAATTGAGTGGAATCAAACGTATGGAGCGCAGCAATACATCTGGCTATCGGCTTGGCGATCGTTTCCAGGCAACTACCTGGGGAGGGTACCACCTGGCTAACTGGTTATCCGCCTCGGTAAGAGGTATTTATACGGCACAAGGCGCGATCAAGGGCGACTTCAACTCTTTTAATAGACGTGTCGGGCCGATGGACTTTTCGGGCAACAGCGGCGGACAGTTCTGGGATATCGGTCTGGGCGTGAACGTTATTGTGCCGCGTGGAAAATTCGCGGGTAACAGTTTCGGTTTTGAGTGGTTGCAACCACTTCACGATGATGTAAATGGCTTCCAGCTTGAACGCAAAGGTGCATTGAGCGCAACCTGGAGTTACCATTTTTGAAGATTTATTGAACAGTTTACACTATTTTTTTCAAGCAGCTAGTTATTATTTGTAGTTTTTATATCATCAAATACGCGCCCGCCAGATGAAGGAGGTGTTAGATGTGAATGTTTTGGAACTATTACAGATTGAGGATTAGTTGCGAGAGATTGTTCTACTATTCGCAAAGTTAAAACAAGTATTGCTAGAAAATGATAAGGGAGATCAAAATAGGATAAACCAAGAAAAGCCCCGCCCACAGCATAACCAATATATCCCACTTGAATCATGGAAGCCAAATCATAAGCCCATTTGTGCTTTTCACTATCTCTGGTCAGTTTCATTATTTTGCTAGCAGTTCTCCATGCAATCCATCCGAGCATCAAGAATACAAAGAGGCCAACATAGCCCTGTTCTCCCAGCATCTCGAAATAAACACTGTGGACATCTGGATAGTGAATTCTGCCGCTACGATCTATTAGACCCGGAGCATAGTACTCATAGTTGTCTTCATGAAAGCTTCTAAATCCACCACCGATTAATGGCCGCGCATTAGCCATTTTGATTGCAAGTATCCATGCATTGATACGCCCCATTGCGGATGCATCTTCCTCGTAGTTATTAATTGTACTCATACGGTCATGCCAGCTTTGAGGCATGAACATAAAAACAAATGGAATCATCAACAAGATTACAAGTAGTGGAACTAGTTTTTTTCGACTTTTCAACCAGAGGAAAACACCAATTGCCGCTATCGCCAGAAATGCTCCTCGTGATTGTGTGCCTAATATTGCTATTGCTACCAGCGGTATAGATAGCAACAATCCGGAGCGAATCCATTTCTTATGCGTATGAAGATAGAGGTACCAGATTAACGGCAGAACCATGACCAATGCTAAGCCAATTTCTGTGTTTCCGGAGATAAAACTGTCTTCTGGGCCCAATACGTGACTACTTCCTCCGCCCATCAAGGTAAAAATGCCGCCTTTAAAGCCATAAAACCCTATTGAAATAGCGATTACCCATACCAGGCCATTAATTTTATTTCTATCATGCATTACCCATAGTGTAATAAAGATAAAAAACTGTATCTTGATTACCTTTATAAACTCCATCCAGGATTCATCTGGCTGTAAAGAAAATAAAGTTGTGATAACAAACCAGATATTCAGGATAATTAACCAGCCGACGGCTGGGTGCCAAAAAAACTCCAGTTTTTTCCTGGAGATTACCAATGATATGAGGGTAACCAGCGCAATCAGTAATGCAAAAGGAAAATTATAGGCAAATCCCCATCCCAGCCGGTGAGGATTCATATAGCCAATCCACGACCAAAGCAGCACGCCAATGTATGGATTGTTGAGCACAAAAACCAATCCTGTAAAAACGATAGCTGTAACGATGATGTCTCTCATTAAATTACTAGTATCAGATAATGTAATGTTGTCGCAAGTAGTGCGTTAGCTTAGTTGGTTTTTGACCAGTAACGATATAGTGTAGAAGGTAGCTGCAAAAGATAAGGGCGGGTCATTTTACTAAAAGAGTTTAGCAGTCCAAAAAAATATACATAACTTTTGTTAAGATACTGCTTGGAGAAGCTAGGATTCCTCAGAAGAATTTTGGCGTTGTTCCAAATAATGGCTTTTCTTTCTTTTGTTTCCGCAACCGTAGGTACGTCGCTCCATTGGGTAACTGTATTTTGGGGTTGCGGCAAGGGGCAGGGAATATGATTTGGATATGCTTGCCATGGAATTTCCAGAACACCTAACTGTAATGGGAAATTTTTTAACCACTCCAAGTAAAAATGATGATAGAGGAAAGTATCAATGGGATGGCCTGCGATACTAGCAATAAACTCTGCGTCAAAAAACGGCATCTCGAATTCAATACGCGCTAAATCCATATTTTCGAAATGGTTGAACATATGTCGCCGCTGATCATTTAACAAAAAGAATAAATAAAAAATACGTCCAGCATCTCTAGGTTTAAACGAGTTTATTTCTTCCTCCAGACCTTTGCCAAATAAGTAAACTGAAAGTTTGGCGATGTCTGGTTTAAGTAATTTTGGAGTTATACCCAGGCCGTTATAGTTCATGAAAAGCCCAGTTGCCTTTTTTAGATCTGCCTCACGACAAGTTTGAACAATACTGGCATTAAGATAAACATGCCCTAGCCCGACACTACCACCATCACCTGTCCATACAACACTGGGGCGCTTCGGGTTTTGCGCAAGAAACTTCGGTGATTTCAACCATTCCTGAACTGCCGTTTTACCATATGGGTCTCCTTCAATGAGCGGATGAAATTCAATATGGGAAAAATTTGTGAGTGACATTCTCCGAGCCATCATTTCGCTAAATACATAATCCTGGCTACCAGGTAATCTAAAATTTGCAGCAAAAACTTCTGCTCCACACACTTTAAGTGCAGCAACTTCAGCGCGGGAGTCAAGCCCACCACTCAAGAATGCAGCTACAGTTTTTTGTTCGCGTAATCTGATTTTGGTTGAATCAAGAAAAACCTGATAAAGATGTTTCGAGAATTTCTCATCAGATACATCTTCTGTCAGATAGGAATTTGGTAAATTATCCCAGCGCCAGTAACGCTCACGGCTGCATAAATGTGACTCACAAATTGTTAGCTCCCCCGCCTGTAAAGTAATAATGTTTTCATAAGGTGAACGATCAGCGAGGGGGTACCCAAAGCATGCTATTTCTGCGATACCTTGTAAATCCAGTGATCTTTTGCAGAAGGATACAGCTTCCAGTATTCGTAGAGCAGTTGAAAAAACAACATAATCAGGCGAAATCCAGCAATAAATGGGTCTGACACCGAGTTTATCAACCATCAAGTAGAGTTTGTGCTGGGCATGTTCGTAGGCAACGGCACAATAGGTTCCACGGCATGCGCGGAGGGCATCTTGCTGGCCATTTATCAGGTTGGTCGTTATTTTCTGCAAACTTGCCAACCGTGATCCGGGTAATTCCGATTCAAATTGCAGCAAAGGATCTCCTGCCACAAAAGCAGTCATATTTCCCTGCTTAAAGTGTCCTGGTTCCCTAAGTGCACCTATATCGATCTTGGCAAGATAAACTTTATCATCAATGAATTCTATTCTGGATTTCTCATCATCCGGGTGGCGAGATAAGGCCGAGCGAAGTTCATTAATAAAAGTAATAGGGATGGATCCATCATTCCGACGAGCATAGATACCTGCAAAAATAGTCATTGGGAGTCCTGGGAATCAAATATAACGATCTCTAATCGGCAAATTATTCAATAAATTGAAATAATAGAAAAGGGTTTTTTAGCTGCTACACGCATTGGCATCTACATGCTTGGCATACACCGTCGTTAAAGAAGTAACTGCGAGCTTAAGAACCACAATAACGATTAAGTAGATTTATTATTATTTATACTTTAACCAAATACATTTACTGATGTTTTTTAAAAAACAGATTAATGGCTTCATGATAATAGTGTCGGTTAAATATCGAAGTTGAAGTTCCATAAAATAGTATTCCTGTGGCGATCAGAATTGAAAGTTTGATAATTTTATTGCTATCATCACCAATGAACCATCCCATACCTCTTACCGCTAAATACATGAGTAAGGTAATAATAACTATTGGAATTATGGCAAAAAATAAATCCCTTAACTGTAAGTTAATTATATGTAACGAACGCTGATAATTAATAAAAAGGATAATTGGGTAAACTGTAACCCACATGATGGTAACGCCAATGATTCCCCAGTGAACGCTAAATAAAAAAGTAATAGGCATAACAGCTGAGGCTAAAAGAACATTTTTGAGACCAATATCGGGTCTCCCAAGTGCATCGGTAGCAGAGGGAAGAAAATATGCAATCATGCGAAATGGCATCATTAGTGTCAGTAGTTGCAGTGGTAGCACTGCTGTCTCCCATTTTGGCCCGAGTATGACCAGTACTAACTCATCGGCAATACTCGATATTCCCCATAAAACCGGAAATGCTACCAGGCTTAAGACGCGTATCGCTTTCAGGACAAAACCGCGAAACTGCTCGCGATCATTCTGTATTTTCGAGAATACCGGAAAAGCGACCTGATTGACAATCGAGGAGACTCGCTGAACGGGCAGGGAGGCAAGCTGCATCGAGACGGAATAGAAACCAAGCATTTCCTTACCCAGTAGTTTCCCAACAATGATGACATCGATTTGGGTGAAAAAAAACCAAAGCAGGCGAGATGCGGTGATATTGCCGCCAAAGGTAAGCAGACTGCGCATACCGGTCAGTGAAAATCTGGGTCGTAAATAAAAGGGCGAAACGATATTCAATGTAACGACACTGAAAAGACTGCTAAGAAGATTG
>DOOY01000004.1 GCA_003514765.1 Nitrosomonas sp.
TGCGCATTTTCAGCCACCTGCTCACGCGTCAGTGGCGGACGCGTAGCATTTTTACCGCTTGGATCACCGATCATGCCGGTAAAATCACCTATTAAAAAAAGAATATGGTGACCCAGATCCTGAAGCTGACGCAACTTGTTCAGCAAAACGGCATGACCCAAGTGCAAATCAGGTGCTGTCGGATCAAATCCTGCTTTTATCCGCAACGGTTTACCTGCGTCAAGTTTGGTTTTTAGCTCTTGCTCGATTAATAGCTCATGGCTGCCATATTTGATAATTTCTATATGTTGACTGACTGTTTTGTTCACAATAAATTTTTTCAAGTTGTTTCGACCCGGTTAATCCGTCCAGAAGTTTTCAATGCTACTCATTGTAAATTGTACTTTAGTGCAATGTTTCCAATTTTTCATGTTAGAATCGGTTTATTTCTGTAGCCTGACATGAATTGAATTAACATTAAACAGAGGAATATCCTATATGCGATTTATGCCAACACGCAGTAAATCAAGAATTCTAGCTCAAAAATCACATGGACTGACTAAAAAAACACTACGCTGGCTAATTGTATTATCAACTATACCTTTATTTGGCTTTGTTACTGCATTTGGTATTGCACCCAACACATCTTCCCTTCAAGATGTTCCGATAGAAGAAGTCGTTCGCGACCTGTACCTTCCCGAAGTTTTGCCTGAACTCGAATCTGCATCAGAACAATCGTTCTGGCGGCAAGAAAGTATTCGCCGCGGGGATACGATTGCAGCGATTCTTGATCGACTGGACGTCAGCCAACAGGACAAACTGGACTTTCTAAGTACCGCACGTGACAGCCGCGCAATGCGTCAACTGAAACCAGGAAAAACAGTACACGCACAAACCACCGCAGACGGCAGCTTGTTAACGCTCCGCTATTTCTTTGGAAATGGAGAGTTATTTCTAATGGAGAAAACGGATCAAGCGTTCAGAATGTCTGAACAGAAAATTGAGCTTGAGTCCCAAATCCATATGAAATCAGGTGTTGTGAACAGCTCGTTGTTTGCCGCCACTGACAACGCGGGAATCCCCAATAATGTCGCTGCCCAGATGATTGAAATACTGGCATCTGAAATCGATTTTCATCGGCACTTGCGCAAAGGCGATCGTTTTACAGTCGTCTACGAAACGCTGATAGATACCAATGGCGAGCATGCCAAGACCGGAAAAGTCTTGGCGGTTGAATTCGTCAATAACAACAAAACATATCAAGCAATTTATTTTCAGTCTTCTAACGGCGATTTTGGTTATTACACTCCTGAGGGAGAAAGCTTGCGCAAAGCCTTTTTAAGAGCACCGCTTGATTTTTCCCGTATCAGTTCTGGTTTCACCAACGCGCGTTTCCATCCTGTACTCAAAAAATGGCGCGCACATAAAGGCATTGATTATGCGGCTCCGACTGGTACGCCTGTCAAGGCGACTGCTGATGGAACAGTTTCTTTTTCAGGTACACAAAGAGGATATGGCAAGCTTATTATTCTTAAGCATAGCGATCAATATGAAACAGCCTATGGTCATCTCTCCGGTTTTGCCAAAGGATTAACCAATGGCAAGCGTATCAGACAGGGCGATATCATCGGATATGTCGGCATGACAGGCATGGCGACCGGCCCACACTTGCACTATGAATTGCGCGTCAATGGTGTACAGCGCGACCCATCAAAATTAATTTTGCCGACAGCACCGCCAATTGCCAAAAAAGATATGCCGATTTTTCAAAACGAAACCGAATCGCTGGTTGCGCGCCTCGATATTATGCGCAATCTCCATTTTGCCGCATTGAACTAGAAGTAATTAACAGCAAACAGGGTTAATGGTTTTTTGGAATCGGAGTACTATATCGGCATCATGTCCGGCACAAGTCTGGATGGTGTCGATGCTGTATTAGTTGATTTTGGTGACAACCATCGCGCCTCTTGTATCGAGACATTTTTTTCCCCTTTTGATAACACGCTTAGATCAAGATTATTGGCCCTGCATCATTCAGGCGAGGATGAATTAAACAAAGCAGCGCTGATAAGCAATCAATTGTCCCATCAATATGCACGCGCGGTAACCCACCTTCTAATAGACAGCGCACTTGCGCCACGAAATGTTATTGCAATCGGATGTCACGGCCAGACAGTGCGCCATTGTCCTGAAATCGATCAAAGATATACGATACAACTTGTCAATGCTGCACTATTAGCCGAACTCACTGAAATCACTGTAATCGCCGACTTCAGAAGCCGTGATCTTGCCGCAGGCGGTCAGGGTGCGCCACTGGTACCCGCCTTTCACAAGGCCATGTTCATGGATTCAAACAGTCGTCGTATTATTGTGAATATTGGTGGTATTGCTAATCTGACATACCTTGACGCGAAAAAACCAGTGAGTGGATTTGATTGTGGCCCCGGTAATTTACTTATGGACGCCTGGTGTTTACAGCACACCGGTCAGTCTTATGATAAGAACGGCCAATGGGCCGCCAC
>DOOY01000263.1 GCA_003514765.1 Nitrosomonas sp.
ATGACGATATGAAATTTCCCTCAAAAGACGATCACGCCAGAAATGCTAAAAAGTATTCGTATTTCACGATCTTCTTTGCCAGTATATTGATAATCCTGAATTTGTTACGATGATATGCCTTGGAACGCCGTCAGATGAGTAAAAACATTGAGCAACTATTTTATAGACAGGATTTGATTTTGAACTGTGGCGAAAGAATCTCATCGAAGTAATAACACCTTTTGATCGGCATTGCTCGGTGCGTATAATAGGGAAGAGTCAATAATTTCTTTCCTTTTTCATGCTCGATCTCAAATCGGTTTTTTCATCAGACGGCCAGTTATCCAAACAGATTCCGGGGTTCCGCGCACGCGCCCAGCAACTGGAAATGGCGCAGGCGATTGCGGAAACGATTGGGAAAAACGGTTTGCTGGTTGCGGAAGCGGGAACGGGGACGGGCAAGACATTTGCTTATCTGGTGCCCGCTTTGCTGGCGGGCGGCAAGGTGATTATTTCCACAGGCACCAAAACGCTGCAGGATCAATTGTTCAATCGGGATATTCCAAGTGTGCGCGCAGCGCTGAATGTGCCGGTCAGCGTGGCTTTATTGAAAGGCCGCGCCAATTATATCTGCCATTATCATCTGGAAAGAGCGTTGCAGGATAATTATCTGACTTTCGTCAATCGTGAGGAAATCAAATACCTGCAGAAAATAGAACGCTATGCGGTGCATAGTAAGGACGGCGATAAAGGCGGCTTGAATACGGTGCCTGAGAATGCGGCGATCTGGCACCATGTCACGGCCACAAGGGAAAACTGCCTGGGTTCGGAATGTCCGAATTATAAGCAGTGTTTTTTGATGGAAGCGCGTAAGAAAGCTTTGGCGGCGGATGTCGTGGTGGTGAATCATCACCTGTTTTTTGCAGATGTTATGTTGCGCGACGAAGGATTGACCGAATTACTGCCCGCTTGTAATACGGTTATTTTCGATGAAGCGCATCAATTACCGGAGACTGCCAGTCTGTTTTTTGGCGAATCGATCAGTACCGGTCAGTTGCTTGATCTGGTGCAGGACTGTAAGGTAGAAGCCGTGCAAACGGCGCAGGACTGTGTGGTTTTGCCGGATGCGATAGCTTCAACAGACAAGGCTGTTAAGGATTTACGTCTGACAATTCAAGAAGAGAACGTGCGTTTTTCGTTGTTTGCTATTGCGAAGAACAAGGCATTTAATCAAGCATTGGATCATTTGCTGGAAAAATTGTCAGAATTGACGGAAATACTGGAGAGTCAGGCGGAACGGTCGGAAAGCCTGGAAAATTGCTGGCGTCGCGCAAACGATCATGTCGATTCGATCAAACGCTGGCGTAATGATACCGACGCGGATGCCGCTGGATTTGTGCGCTGGGTGGAAGTTTACAGCAAGGCTTTGCAGTTGAACGCTACGCCTTTGTCAATTGCTGAAATTTTTAATCGTCAACTGAATGCTTCGCCGCGCGCCTGGATATTTACTTCGGCAACATTATCGGTCAAACAGAATTTTGACCATTATCTGGGTGAAATGGGCCTGGCGGCAGCGCAGTCTGCAAGTTGGGACAGTCCGTTTAATTATTCTGAGCAGGCATTGCTGTATGTGCCGACCGGCTTGCCAGAGCCGCATCACAAGGGTTATACCGAACATGTTGTCAAGGCCGCCTTGCCGGTATTGAAGGCCAGCCGTGGCCGCGCCTTTTTTCTGTGTACCAGTCTGCGTGCCATGCAGCAGGTTTATGATCAGTTAACGGGTGATTTTGAGGTGGAAGGCATTGAGTATCCACTGTTATTGCAGGGGAATGGGTCACGCTCAAGCATGCTGAAACGTTTTCGTGAACTGGAAAATGCTGTTTTAATCGGCAGCCATTCGTTTTGGGAAGGTATTGATGTGCGCGGAGAAGCGTTGTCATTAGTGATTATCGATAAGCTGCCGTTTGCGCCGCCGGACGATCCGGTTTTGTCGGCACGCATTGAGAAAATAAACCGTGAAGGCGGCAATGCGTTTATGGAATATCAACTGCCGCATGCCGTGATTAGTTTGAAACAAGGCGCCGGCCGTTTGATCCGTGACGAAACGGATCGTGGCGTGTTGATGATTTGTGACCCACGGTTGACGGCTAAATCTTACGGCCGGAAAATCTGGCAAAGCCTGCCTCCGATGAAGCGCACCCGGCAACTGACAGATGTTGAGCGATTTTTCACGGATGAAAATCAGCCGCTGGTTTTTTGATGTTTTGATTTGGCGGTTACTCAGGGGTGTTTACTAATAATAGTTAACACCCCTGGTCATCCGAGCATACCCAATTATTTCACGTACAAGTTAACAAAGGTAGTCGTAGATTATATGAGAAATACAATAGCAATCAGTTTAAAGAATAGATTTCGTAACATCTTATTATTTTTATTATTTTCTGGTGCGCTTCTGTTAATAACTGACAGTCGGGCTGAAAATGCCGAGCTGCCCCAGGCTGACAACAACCGCGCCACTCTAAAAGCGACAACATGGCCGCTTTCTCCCAGGCATAAACCTTCCCGCAATGACCTGCAAAGTGAAGAACAATCTTCTCACGAAGAAGTCGTCTTTAATAAGTTAAACACCATTATCGATAATATCAATGTGTTAAAAAAAGAACTTGAAGACAAAACAATTTTGTTGAATAAGGCAAAAACAGAAAAGGAAAAAACAACGATCCTGAATGAAATAGATGAGATCAATCAATTAATTAAAGAACAGGAAAATGCGTTTGAGGTGATACAGACCGGTGGGCTGGATTTAGCCAAAGTTGAAGATTCACAAGATAAGAGCTTTGACTGGCAGAAAAATTTACTTGAGATTCTGCAGCCGATCATGAATGAACTGCACCAGTATACTGAGGACAAACGTAAAGTCGTTCAGCTTCAAAACAAAATAGCGTTTTATCAATCGCAAATTAAAGATAGTAACAAGGCGCTTGAAAAAATGGCGCGTATTGATAAAGCAGGTCTTGAGCAAGCTGCGCTCGACAGGTTTGAAAAAGTCAGGAAAAAATGGAAAAACCTGCTGGAGGATAGTAAACATAAACTGGGCGTTGTGAAAATGCGACTGGATGGAATGATTGCTGCCGAAAGTGAAAAGGAAGTATCGATTGGTGATCATATTCAGCAGTTTGTGCTGGGGCGCGGTGCCACCATTCTGATGGCAGTGCTTGCAGCCGTAGTTGTGTTCTTTTCCATGTCGTTGGTATGGAGTGCAATCATGTGGTTAAGCACGCGAAATCAAAATGGCAAATTGTCTTATTTTCAACGTATAACCCATCTTGTCTACCGCACGATGATGGTGCTGTTTTCTATAGCAACCATTTTCTTTGTGTTAAATCAACGCAATGATCAGGTGTTGGTGGGGGTCGCGGTGTTATTGTTGATTGTCGTTATCTGGGCGTTAAAAAACTCTGTTCCACGCTATATGAATGAATTACAGACCATTCTCAATGCCGGCCCGGTCAGAGAGGGCGAGCGCGTTCTATACAATGGCGTACCGATGAAAATAGACCGGCTTAATTTCTTTTCAAGACTGACGAACCCGGCCATGCCCGAATTAAAGGTGAGGCTGCCGCTGTCAGAATTAAACAGCTATGTATCACGTCCATACAAAGACGATGAACCCTGGTTTCCGTGCAAGGAAGGTGATTTTGTGCTGCTTTCGAACGGGTGGTGCCTGAAGGTCAAGTGCATTACGCCGGAACATGTACTGCTTACTTTGGGTAATGGTGCCATGCCGCAAATCTATACCATTGAAGATTTTATGGAGGCCGGCCCAAAGAATCTATCGGAAGGATTTATTGTTGTCAGCGTGATCGGCATCGATTATAAGTATCAACAGCGATGCACGACCGATATCCCTGGAATTTTCAGGGAAGGGATACGCAAGGGATTGCTGCAGGAAGGCTATGGGCATGCACTCAAGGATCTTCTGGTCTACTTTAATCAGGCCAATAGTTCATCTCTGGATTATAAAATCATCGCTGTACTCGATGGGAACGCTGCAGCAAACTACAACGATATAGTGCGCGATCTGCAACGTTTTGCTGTGGATGTCTGCAACCAGCAGCAATGGAATATTCCTTTTAATCAAATGGTGGTGCATCAGGCTGAAAATTAGCATAACTGATGGCGGATTTCATCAACCCATTAAGGTGAAATGGGCAGCTCGGAACATTGCTTTTGATATTCTATATCTGAAGAAATCCACTCGCGCCATTCTTTTTGAGTCATGTTGCGTGTCAGTTTATTGCAAAGCTGCTTAACCCAGTTATTATGTGCGGGCCAGATGCGCAGCGTCATATCATCACTGCCGGATACGATGCGGGTACCATCGGGGTGATAATCGACGCTGTTGACACGTTTTTCATGTCCGCGCATGGGATCGCCGATAGCTTGACCGGTTTTGCTGTTCCACAGGCGTAATGTATTATCGCTGCTGCCTGAGGCAATCTGCTTGCCGTCCGGGCTGAAAGCAACGCCGTTGACGCGATCCGTATGTCCGATCATGGGTTCTCCGACAGGCTGATGCGTTTTTAAGTCCCAAAGAATCAGCGTATGATCTTTGCTGGCAGAAACCAGCTGGTTGTTGTCCGAGCTAAAAGCGACACTGGTCACGGCAGCTTCATGACCGGCTAACTCGGCAATGAGCCGGCCGGTGCTGACATGCCACAAACGCACTGTGTCATCGTAACTTGCCGATGCAATAAGCTGGCCATCCGGACTGAAGGCAACACCTCTGACCATTTCGGTATGACCTGACATGGGCTGGTGGACAAGTCGGCCGTTTTTTCTATTCCAAAGCCGCACAGTATTGTCTTTACTGCCTGAAGCGATATATTTGCCATCCGGGCTGAAAGCGACACTTTCAATACCGTCTTTGTGTCCCGTCATGATATCTACGAGTGTCTGGCTTTCCGTCTCCCACAAACATAACAACTGATCACTGGCGCCGGAAACAATCCATTTGCCGTCCGGACTGAAAGCCACCCCATTTAATGAGCCGGTGTGCTCTTTCATGGGTTTGCCGGCCGTATTTCCGCTTTCCGCATCCCAAAGCTGTACGGTGGCATCATCACTGCCGGATACGATAAGTTTTCCATCGGGGCTATAGGCTACACTTGCGACAAAGTTTTTATGCCCGCCTTTCAATTGTGAGTGAATGGGTTGATGATCATTTGCATCCCATATCCGCAAGGTGGTGTCGCGGCCGCCCGAAACAAAATTTTCCCCATCCGAGCTGAAGACGACCGTCAGTACGGATTCTTCATGGCCTTGTATCGGTTTGCCAATGGTTTGACCGTTTTCGGTTTTCCACAGACGTAGGGTTCTATCATGAGCTGCCGATACAATTCTGGTGTTATCCGGACTGAACGCCACGCTCCAGACGATATCGTCATGCCCTTGCAGCGGTTCTCCCAGCGCCTCCAGGGTTTGCGCATTCCATAATCGCAGGGTTTTATCCTGGCTGCTGGAAGCAATCATTAATCCATCGGAACTATAGTCAATGTGGGTGATACTGTCTTTATGTCCGTGTAGCGGATCATGGATGGGTTCCAGTGTTGTTGCGTCCCACAATCGCAAAGTATTGTCATGACTGCCCGAGACAATGCGTGTGCCGTCCGGGCTGAAAACAACACTGGTTACCCCTTCCTTGTGGCCTTTGAGTTCGGCAACGGATTCCAGGGTATGGGTGTTCCAGAGACGCAGGTTTTTATCAAGACTGCCTGAAACGATGTGTTCGCCATTTGGACTGAACGCGGCGCTGGTCACCTGATCGCTGTGTCCTTGTAGCTTACCGATAAATTTTAGCGTGCTGGTACGCCAGAGTCGCAGTGTAGCATCCTGTCCGCCCGTTACAATATAGGCGCCGTCAGGGCTGAATGAAACGCTCAAAATGCCGCAACCGCGGTTGGTATCACCTTCATGAATACATTGATGCGCTTTCACCTGCTGGCTGATTAACTGGCCTTGAAAATTCCATAGCCGCAGCGTATTTCCCACGCCTGCTGTCGCAATCAATGTGCCCTGTTGATTGACGGCAATCGAAGTGATTCTGTCACCGGCGTTCCAGATTTTTTGCGTGGCATTTTTTTTTGCCAGAACGGTAAGGATCGCCGAATCAACAGCTTCGCTCGGTGTGATTTGATTGATTGCGAGCAATTGCAAAATCGCGCGTTCATCGCCGCCCACCCTTGTGCCATTTGCCATATCCAGGCTTTCGGATACTACGCGCAGACTGCTTTGCGCCAAAAAGGTTTTTTCCTTGGCGATATTTGCGGCGTACCAACCATAGACAGCAATACCCGCCAGAGAGACCGCAAGTAACAACGCAGCACGCAGCTTGCGTGCCAGCCGGTTTAAATTTTCAAATGCCAGTTGACGCTGGCGCACCTGTTCTTTTGCCCTGAGTTTCTGATTTTCTATCTGTCGAAGACGTTCATCACGCGCTTTACTGACAACGCTGACTAGCCGGTCATGAATGAGTTCTACCCGATTGGTTCCGAACTGCTGGTCAATCCGTAATAATCGATATTTATCGGCGAGAATAGACAGTTGACCGCGTGTTATGAACCCATCCCGGATCGCCTGTTCAACCGGATAACTGCCGCGGTACTGGTTACCTTGTATAAGATAGGTCTCAATGAATTCAGAAACCTGGTCGGGCATGCCGTTGAGGGCTTCGTCATAAAAATCCTGTAATATATCCTGACCCGCCTGCTGCAACAGTAGCACATCAATTTTACCTTCCGGAGGACGGCGTTGATTAAGCTGATAGCAACATAAACTCAACAACACCGGTTCGATTACCGAGGTGTTGCCAGCTGTATTTTTGTCCAGATTGCCGACAAAGTGAACCAGTGGTTCGGCCACGCCCGGCGCCAGCACGGCGGCACCTGCGCTGCTCACTGCGTCGATTGCGCGTTCCCGGTTCATTGGCAACAACCTTAACCGGTTGCGCAAAAGCGAGGGAACTTGCTCTTTCCAGGTTTCCATTTCGGGAAGAAAATCTTCACGAAACGCCAGTAAGATACGATAGCGCTGAGAGGTCAGGTCGAGGGACGATATTTTATGCTTGCTTGCAAAATAGACTGTCAGTTCACTCGGAATACGATTTTCTATCAAATCGGCCAGGCTGTTAAGATTTGATTGGATTCGGCTTGTGTTACCCTCTCCCCGGGAAAAGATTTCTTCAAATTGATCAAAAACCAGCACCGGCATTAACGGGTAATTATCATGGCTCCATATCTCCAGATCACGTCTATGCAGATATTGCCACAGGCCCTCATCTTTATGCCACGGAGTAAAATCAGCCTGTGCGGTTTTTAATGCAGCCTGCAGTTTGCTGGCTGCCTGATCCAAAGGCGGCAAGGCCGCCGGGCTGTAATCAAGCCGCAAATGAACCGGGAAATAATGCTGAGCGCGCAACAGTGGGAAGAAACCTGCCTGTAATAGCGATGTTTTACCTAAACCTGATTTTCCGTAAAGAGCAGTCAGTGGTGCAAGCCGCACCATACGCAATAATTCTCTGGCTTCTTCTGAACGGCCAAAAAAATACTCACTCGATGCTTCATCGTAGGGCGCAAGTCCAGGCCATGGATGCTGTGCATTTAACCGGACGATTTCCAACTGAGCGTTATTTTCAACAGCGGAATGAAGCGGGTCAACGGTCATTTTCAAAACTCATTATTTAAATCCTCAGGCGTAATTCTGGTTCAGGCGCTCGCTGCGCACGAGTTTTTTCAATGCGGCATTCGTTTGTTCATCAGGCTGGCCGATGGGTGCGTGGCCAATGAGTAATTGTTTGAACTCATGCGGAATACATCGGTATGTTTCAAGCTTGAAATCCTGATCGACGATGATGGGAAAAATAAAGGTTCGCCCTTGAATGGCCTTGCTCCTTTCAATTGCTTCATGCCATTCCCGGCGGAAATATTTTTCGTCCAGGGAATCTGCATTTCTGGAAATGAGCGGAATAAAATAGCGGCATGTTTGAATGCCTTGCAGAATACGATTACGTAAATCATTTCCCGGTTCAATCGAATTTTTATCAAACCAGATTTCGTTGGATGATACGCCTTGGGATTGAAGTGATTCAATCAGTGTTGCGGCAGACTGGCTGTCGGTTCCGCGGCAGTAGCTGACGAAAAACAGGGCGCCTCTTGGCACGGTTTCAGCTTTGGAAGAAGATGCATGCTCAACCGCTTTGTTTCTTGCCAGCCAGCGTTGATGAAGCTCGGAGATGAACATTGCCGGTGAGATATCGGAGATGAGTTTTGTGCCGGTGCTGTAACTTTCAAGAAAGTAAATAAGATTTTTATCGAGACAATTGCTTTCAATCAACCATTCTCTTTTTCTTTGTGTATCCAAAAGCCGGCCTTGCTTGGTCAACCGCAGAAAGAAACGGCTCAGCCACTCGGGAAAGTTGCATCCAATCAATAGGAGACTGCGTTGCTGCAATTCATCCAGAAACCTGACTGGAACATGACTGCCGCGGGCAATGATGTTATGTACATACTCCAGCAGGTCTTCATCATGCACTGCAAACATCGGGCCGGCGCGGGATTTGCCAAACAGGTAGAGAAGCTGTACTTCTCCATGACGTGCTTGCCAGTCTGAGGGCAGGTCTGATCCCTCGCTGGTGGGTAAATAAGGGGAATAAATAATCTCATTGACCGCGCAGCGTTCACGCAGGCAGCGGGCGAGCTGATCATCCGGTGTCAGTGTTATAAACAGCTGGAAAGAAGTGATAGCCGCAATTTGCCGCACCGGTTCCGGAATATGCGCATCGGGACCCGTTGTCAGACGTTTGATAGCATCATGAATGTCTGCGTATAAATCCTGAAGGTCGTATTCCTGTTCCTTTTTAATTTGAATAACGACATCGTTTAATTGATTGAAAGGCGTGTGCGAGATATGAGCCGGTTCAATATCATATTGTTTTAAAAGGTACTGCGCAATCTGTGCCTGAAACGAATCGTTATTTTTTCCGCAAGTGAGCACTTGTTGTCCAATCACAGGAACGACAAGTCCATCTTCAATCCGTCTTAATAGCCGATTCCAGCTTTTTTCGTCCATTGTGCCAGGTTCTGTTGACGTTTTATGTCTAAGTTATTTGAACACCTTGATATACCAAGGATTTCTGGAGTTTGACATTTCTTGCATTATTTTTTATAAACAAGCTGTTGCAACCAAATGTCAACAGAACCTAAGGCCCTAAAAGATACCAACAGCACATTTTACGGTTTTTGAAGATTAATAATAATATCAGCGCCCAGTTCGTCTGTTGTAAATGCTGAATCACTGAATTTTGGAAAACCGAAATGCTGTTCGGGGTTATTCGACAATCCAAAAGGTTCTTCAGGCATCATATTCCATTTTTTGTTTAATTTCCGGTTGCCATCAATATCGTGGTAACTGGCGACTGCGTAGGTACCCTGCTTTTCGAGATTAAAGCATACTTTATGCTGTTCCTCGGTGGCGGGAATACGGATACGCTTGGTGCGGCCTTTTTTATTCAAAAAATTGTCCGGATCATGATAGAGCTCAACGCTTAAAATGCCACCGGAACCAGCACCGTTGACAGTTACCCTGACTTGAGCAATATCAGGGTTACACGGATCAGTGGCTTCATAAGGGCGAATGTCCAGATGTTCTTTAGCAACGGCAATCGGTGCTAATAACAAACCGAGCACAAAAAAATTAAATAGTCCGACAGACCATAAAAATTTATAAAATATGTTCAATTTAAGATTATTCATTGTAGTAAATCCGGCAACTCTTGCAGATGTAAAAAAACACTTCAAAAATACCATAAAAAATTTTAAAGGAGAAACTTTGATGAATGCAGCGCGTGTATTGATGGCATCGGTCGTTATCACGCTTTTCCCAGCTGCATCGTTAATGCGATACGTTTACGTTTTTCATCTACCGTCAGCACTTTAACCTTAACGACCTGCCCGGCTTTGACAATGGCATGCGGATCTTTTACAAATTTGTCGGCCAGAGCGGAAATATGCACGAGTCCGTCCTGATGCACACCGATGTCGATAAATGCACCAAAGGCGGCTACGTTGGTAACGACACCTTCGAGCACCATGCCTGGGTGTAAATCCCGGATGGTTTCAACCCCCTCTTTGAATACTGCTGTGGTAAAGGTGGAGCGGGGATCGCGTCCCGGTTTTTCGAGCTCGAGCAGAATGTCTTTGACGGTTGGCAATCCAAATTGTGCGTTGGTGTATTTTTCTGGACGAATTGATTTTAAAACCGTTTGATTACCGATCAATGCTGCAACATTCAACCTGACATCCGCCAGAATCCGCTCAACAAGCGGATAAGATTCCGGGTGAACGGCAGAAGCATCAAGCGGGTTGGCGCCATGCAAGATACGTAAAAACCCGGTTGCCTGCTCAAAGGTTTTTTCACCTAGAGCGGAAACTTTCAGCAGGTCTGTACGGCGGAAAAACATACCTTCTTGATTGCGATATGCAACGATATTGTGTGCAATTTTACTGTTAAGCCCGGCAACGTAGCGCAGCAAAGCCGCCGAAGCAGTATTGACATCGACGCCGACAGCATTGACGCTGTCTTCTACCACAGCGTCAAGTGTCTGTGCCAGCTGTTTCTGATTGACATCATGCTGATATTGGCCGACACCGATGGATTTGGGGTCGATTTTAACCAGTTCAGCCAATGGATCTTGCAAGCGGCGCGCGATCGATACCGCGCCACGCAGTGACACATCCAGATCAGGTAATTCTTCTGAAGCGAGTTGGGAGGCCGAATAGACCGATGCGCCAGCTTCCGAGATTATCAGTGATGTCAGTTTTAGCTGTGGGTATTTCTTGATCAGATCTCTGGCCAGGTGATCGGTTTCTCTAGACGCTGTGCCGTTACCGATAGCAATCAGCGATGCATGATATTGTTCTGCAAGTTGCTTTAAGCTTTCGATGGCACCATCCCAGTCGTTTTTGGGCGGATGCGGATAAATGGTCGCGGTTGTGAGTACTTTTCCTGTTGAATCAATGACGGCGGCTTTCACGCCTGTTCTTAATCCCGGATCAAGGCCGATGGTAATGCGCGGGCCTGCGGGTGACGCCAGCAGCAGTGCTTTAAGATTCTGCGCAAAAACCTGGATAGCATCGGTTTCTGCGCGTTCCCGTAATTGATTCATGCATTCGGTCTCAAGGTGTGCCAGGATTTTGTTACGCCAGCTTGAGCGTACCGTATCGGCCAACCAGGCATCCGCTGGCCGTTTTTGATGATTAATATTGAATTGTTGTGCAATCAATGCTTCGCAGGGATTAAACAAGGTGTTGCGTTTTTTTTCTTCGATTTCCGAATCCAGATACAGTTTTAACTTCAGAACAGTTTCCCGCTCGCCACGCAATAATGCCAGCGCACGGTGCGACGGAATTTTGCCGATTGCTTCGGCATAGTCATGGTAATCGACAAATCGGGTGTCGGTGTCTTTTTTGTCTCTGGCAACCTTTGCGGTCAGTATGGCGTGGGCGCGCAGATA
>DOOY01000003.1:0-1506 GCA_003514765.1 Nitrosomonas sp.
ATTGATCCGTCCGGAATCTGGGCTGATGAGAAAAGTATTTGCATTTTTGGAGTGAGTATAGAGACTGCTCGGGCACTGGGTAGGCAATTCAGCCAGAATGCCATTGTTTGGGTCGGTAACAATGCTGTTCCTCGACTTGTTTTGCTTCGATAATCAAAAATAAGATCATCACGCACTTCAACTACGTTGTTGTTATAGGCAATGCTATACTTGTCGTTTTAGCAACAACATGGGAGATCGGTTATGAGAAAAATGTTTACCTTCCTGACATTGGCGTTCTTCACTATTAGTTTAATTGCAGTTGATGCAGACGCCAGACGTATGGGGGGTGGTAAAAGTTTTGGCAAACAGCGTCAGTCCTTGAACCAGCAATCTACGCCGAATCAACAGCAAGCGCCTGCGCCAGCTAGGACGCCGGCTTCACCCGGCGGTGGCGGGAGTAAGTGGGGAGGCGCGTTAGCGGGTTTGGCGGCTGGTGGTTTATTAGCTGCGCTTTTTATGGGTGGTGCCTTCGAAGGGATCAATATGATCGATATTATTATGCTGATTCTGATTGCCGGGGTAATCTTTTTCATTGTACGCATGATGCGTAAGCCGCGAACTGAAGCGTCATCGCAACCAATGCAATATTCGAGTGTTAATGCGGCTACGCAAGGTGGAGCAACATCTCCGCCGTTCGGTCAAAAAACTGCTTCTTCGTTTGAAAGTGCTGATATGAATCAATCGAATATTCCCGCTGACTTCAAGGTGGAGCCATTTTTGCGCAATGCCAAAATGTCTTTTATTCGACTGCAGGCAGCGAACGACGTTGGTGATGTCAATGATATACGAGAATATACGACGCCCGAAATGTTTGCTGAAATCAGTATGCAGATTCAGGAACGCGGCAATTCATCACAAAAATCTGAAGTCATGTTTCTTGATGCAAGCCTGCTTGATGTCGAAACAGGCAATGACTCGGCGATTGCAAGTGTTCGTTTCATCGGACAAATGCGTGAATTACCCGATGGGGAACCAGAGGCTTTTGATGAAGTCTGGCATGTCGAGAAGAATCTGAAAGATCCGGAGTCTGTCTGGTTGCTGGCTGGTATCCAGCAAGTTTCTGATACTGATCTCACTGACAGTTAATATTCAATCCCTGCCTGATATGATAATCAATTGGGCGGGGGTTTTTTTATCTTCAATTCATTTTCTTTTTGATTTTTAATGAGTCGTGCAAAATTGTTATAAATAAGCGATCGCTTATATTCATGTATACAAGATTTTCAAAGGTTGCTTTGGTCTGGGCCGTCGCTTTCTTTGCGACATTGGCTGCCATCAGTAATCTGGCGGATTATGATTCAAATTTCACTATTATCGGACATGTACTCAGAATGGATACTACATTTCCAGATAACAATGGCATGTGGCGCGCGATTGAAGCTTCCTGGGTTCATCATCTGGTTTTTTGTTTAATTATTTTTATCGAAGCGGCAGTGGCTGGATTTTGTTGGCTGGGGGGGTTTT
>DOOY01000003.1:1590-3036 GCA_003514765.1 Nitrosomonas sp.
GCAGTGGCTGTATTTTGTTGGCTGGGCGGTTTTTATTTATACAGATACAGACATGATCTTGCGCAATTCAGTCAAGCAAAAAAACTTTCAATTCTCGGTTTAACTTTGGGTATTTTGCTATGGTTTGTCGGGTTTATGACAATTGGTGGCGAATGGTTCCTGATGTGGCAGTCACAGGTGGCTAACGGTCAGCAGGCTGCTTTTCGCGTGGTAGTTATTCTGTCTGTCATATTGATTTATTTGATTCAGCCGGATGAAGAAAAAAACGTCTGATCACATTGAAACAAATGGCACCTTAATTAGGATAAGGTTAACGGTGACTTGTTGTATTTCTGACGCATCGTATTGATCGTACTCAGTATGATAGGTTGCTTAATAATTTTGGCTTCCAGTAGGCGCTTTTTTGGAAAATCCAGAAACGATATACCCACTAGCATTGTTAGGATGCCCTGGCCGGGTAGAAAAAGCATGATAAAGCCGGCAATCAAAAAAGCACCACCTATAATATTTTTGGCGACTAGTCCCAAAATCCTCAAAATGGGGTGACGGTCTTTCATCCAGTAACGGGGAGTGCGCGTATCGAAATAGTCGTGCGGTAAGCGAATCAATATGATGGGAATGATGGCCAGGGATGCAACAAAACTGATGATTGAAATGACAGTCAATTTGATTAAAAAATCAACCGGGATCCATTGTTCAACTGTTATCAATAAATTATCCATTTTTTAAGAATCATGCGTTCCCGATTTGATGTTGCTGCATTTTCTTGCCGGCCGCCTCTTGTGTGTTTCCAATATTTAGCATGCAAAGTTTGAGTAACAGCGGGAATGTGTTGTATGGCTGCTTCATATAATCCGAACCGAAATGCCCTTCTCCGGTCATGACGACAAGAGTTCCGCCAAGATTCTGCCGCATCAATTCGCCCTGTTCCTGGCCGCAATTCCAGGGGTCGTTATCGGAATGAATAAATGTGAATGCATCGCAGTTCTTTTGAATTGCAGCAACGTCAAATCCAACAGGAAAAACCGGGTCATTCAATTGCTTGTTGGGCAACGGTTTGATAAAACCGGCGACTGAAATTGCATGTTTCACAGTGAAGTCTGAGCGTGAAAGCAGTCTGAGTATCAATGGCCCGCCCGCAGAGTGGCCTACCATCAAATCATAATCACGATGCGCTGATGGTAATTTTGCGGCTATCTCTTGTACCCACTTATCCAAGTCTTCAAAACTGCTACACTCAGATAACGAAGGCGTCCATACGTGAAATCCGTTTGCTTCCAGAGAAGTCTTTAACCATGGAATCCAATAGCTCGTTTTTGAACCGCCAAGTCCATGAAACAGCGCAGCCCTTTTTTTCATATGAATCATATTGCCATTTAAATCAAAGCAGTAAATTATCATAAAACGAAAGAGGTGAATACCGTTTCTTTTTTTGAGAAAAGGCCG
>DOOY01000038.1 GCA_003514765.1 Nitrosomonas sp.
CGCAATGGCATTTAAAATTTGTGACATCAATGTTTTATAATGTTTATTGGGGGTGAGGTCTCTATAGTATTAAAGCCTATTTTAATGTAATTCATGGGAAAAATCAGAGAAATGAATGGGTTTTTGAATTGTTAGTATGCTTGAAAGACCGGCATGTGCCGGATAGTCTGCAAGGAATTTGTTCAAGATAATCTCAAAGCTTGAACAATGAATGTAAACGCGATTATTGCTAAAGATGATTGACTGAAACATCCGCATTTTTCCCATAATTTTCGATTTTTTCAGTTAGTAATAAAATCGCTCACCTGCTCAGCACTTCGGTATTAATTCAAATGCGTTGGTTTCGTATCCGACGTCAATTTCGGTCAACCCCTTGGGTTGCGAACAAGGGTTTGCCTCATATAATCAGCATCGACCAAAACTGTTTTAACAAATATTTGTTGCTTGTCTTACATCGATTGTCCAGGGTGTGTGTTCAACAGCCTGTTAAGATGATCGAGGAAAAAACAGCAATAGTAAATTTGGATTCAGTCCATTCAATCCAATCCAATCCAGGTTAGATTTTGACACTTTATTAACATACCGTTGGCATCTTATTGCCATTCATATTATTACACTGTTCGTGTCAGAAGCTTGGCAGGAAGGTTCAAGTTTGTTTGGCAGGTTTTATAGAGAGTTAATTATCGTATTTATCGATTTTAATTAGTTCGTCACATTATTTGTTGTAAATGGAGGAATTATGCTTATCAGAAAAGTAATGTTGCTCATGGTGCTCAGTTTTGGTTTTTCTGGTTTGGCCGGGTCTGAGGTGCTTGATCTTTCGACTTCAGCTAAGACAAAGAAACAATCAGGACTCAATACAAGTCAGGCGGCACAGTCTCAAAGTTCCCCTCAGTCATCTGTGCCAGAGAAAAACAATCGTTCAACATCAAATGAAAAATCTAATGTAGAGAAAAAGTCATCAATGGTTGACTATTGTAGAAAACATACTTGCTAACCCGGAAAAAATATGTAACAACAAGCAGGAGCATATCAATGAAAATAAATGGATTTGTTTTTATAAGTGTAGCGGTTATGATGGTGTTTTATACGACAATCAACCATGCCGGACCCTCTTGGACTCACGAAGAACAAGTAACATGGGGTGCGATTGAGGATACAACGCAAACAGAAGTGCCGAAAATGTATCCTTACGCAGAATGCAGCATAGGCAATCATCAATCTCCGGTTGATCTTGCTACCGCTGAAATCAATCAAACAAAGAATCTAAACAGACTGAGGATTTGGTACGATGTCGATGATAAACCAGTTTTTTTTAATAGTGGACATGGAGTTCAAGTAAACACTTCACTTGATTATACGGGTCAATTGGAGATTGGAGATGAAGTTTTTCCATTAATTCAGTTTCATTTTCATGCGCCTAGTGAACATGTTGTTGGTGAAAAAAAGTTTGCTGCCGAATTGCATTACGTTCATGTTAGAGAGGATGGAAGACTCGTGGTGTTAGCCGTTGGCATTGACGAAGGAGAAAAAAATGGAACGTTTCAAACTATTTTAGATAATATGCCTCGTGAGCCAGAAGGACGAAATGAGAATACAGGGATTAGCATCAATCCTGAGTCGTTGTTGCCCCATAATCATCATAAACCAGAGTTTTTGTCGTTATCGGGTTCTTTGACGACCCCACCTTGCAGTGAGGGCGTACAGTGGTATTTTTTAACGGAAATTGTCACCGCATCAGCCGAACAGCTTGAACAACTAAGGGGGTTCTATAATAATAATGTAAGATCGGTGCAGGATTTAAATGGACGAGTTGTGTCGTCAACAAAATAATCAGAAAAGAACAATGAAAGAATTGTGAGTAACATGTTTGAAACGACTTTCAGATTGTTTTGAAAAATTATTCAGAGTTGTTTCATGGCAATAGCTGTCTGTTAGTTATTTGGTTTTGTGCTGCTTTTGTTGGTAACATAAGGTTGATAATTTTATCTGGGTCATGCCATATTCCTCAATCTTTGGGAAAATTTCCTGACTTACGCTCTACCTATTCATACTCTGGGTGGAATGTTATTCAAGTATTGATATGAGCTATGGAATACAAAAATTATCCATTGTAAAGTGAAAGATAGGTGATCCACATCTTCAGCGCGACTCTTCCATTGTGATAGTTGATTCCGTTTTGCATAGTTGATCCCTATACAATAGGACATGCAAACATTACTAAAGATTATTGCGCGTTTTTCTTTGCAAAAAAATGATTTAATAAAAGCGATTTTAAAGATATTCTTAACAGGATGTTGTTTGCAATGATGCGCTTTATTAAATGAAAAAATTATTTACAAGGAGAATTTTTTATGAGTATGGAAAGTGAATTCAAGGCGAAATTCGGAGGATTCTGGAATTCGCTGGTGATATTGCTTGTGATTATTATTTGCCTGCGGTTTTCCAGTCTTGAACTGGCGGGGGAAGATCTGGGCACAAGACTGAGTTGTTCGCTTCAATTGTTCCTGAGTTGTATTGGTGCGGGAATAATACTGGGCATTTTGCGCATCTTTTTATCATTTTCAAACGATACGTATACGCGTGCGCCGGCTTCGGCAAATTTTACCTCAGGTTTAAGATTTGGGATCGTGGCAGGCGGCACGCTGATTTTGCTCGCAGGTATGCTGCAGTTGGAAAATTTTCTCGGGCCGTTGCAACTCATCGTAGACGCGCTTTTTGCTAAGTTATATGCATTATTTGCATAATTATCGTTAAAAAGCAAAGAGTCAGCTTTCATTGCTGTCTGTTTGTGGCTGACTCTCTATGTTTTCAAGCGTTGCTTGAAATTTGCACCCGTCAAATGAAACCGGCTCCGGCTGTATTTCCACAACCATGCATGGTTTTATGCATGGTATTTTTGTTTGTCTTTTTCAAGATCGAGTATATACCGGTATAGATGATCGTATTCTTTTTTGGACGGATTGTTAAAAAGCGGATCGCTTTGTAATTTGATCTCTTTTTCTATTTCGTTCCATTCTTTTTCAGAAAATACAGTATCCATTAATGGGTAAATGAATTCATTTTCTTTCTCAAGGTGTTGTCTCTGTAAGGTAATAAAATGACGCGCACCAGTAAGCAATTCCTCTGCCGATACAATGCAGTCTTCGGCAACGCTGTTGAATAACTCGCATATCTTTTTCGTTTCCTGCATTATTTGCTGGTGCTCGTCTTTGAGTTGCTCAATCAGGTCACTTTCCTGGACGTCTTTTTCAAGGAGTCTATCGAAAATAATATCTTCAGCTGGATGGTGCCATTTGTCCGGGTATGTGTGAATATAATCCAGAGCGCTAAGTATGATGTCAAGATCGGCGCTTCGTTTGCTGTCATAGTCATAGCAGCCAATCTCGTAGCTCAAGCAACTGAGCAGTCTTTGTAAATGGTAATGATCGGTGTAAAGCTGACGTTGAATTTTATGCATGGCAACTTCCTCCAATATGGTTTACCTTACAACAGGTTGTTGAAAAACTATCTGCGTTGCCGTTGTGGCGCTAAAAACCAGCTTAAAATACTCATTATGCATAAACATTGCTTTTCCGCCTGTTTTCTGCCTTGTATCGGCTGCCTCGAAAACGTTTTTCAATGGCCTGTTTAATGGCAAAAATTAGCATGGCTTGTGACCGGATTTATTGTGACGTGTCAAACAAACATCAATCGGTGTCATAAACCGGGACAAACGCAAATTTATAGTTGCTTATCAAGAAACAGTTTGGGTAGTATGCCAGATATTTACTTAAATCATAATAAAACCATGATTATCTTTTCAGACAGATTATTTTTCAGGAAAGCTCTTGAATTGTCTCGATTATGTTTTATGTGCCTGCTGGCATTGTTGCTGAGCCAGTCTGTGCAGGCATTTCAGGGTCAGGATTCACTTCATTCCGAAGATATGCTGGTCAGGTATTCCGAAAAAAATAATAATGTAACCGGTGCACTTGACCAGGCTATTACGATAAGTATCTATCGAACAGGCGATGTATTTATTGTTATCCCTGAATACATGCAGCAGGCAGGGCATTATCATGTATTGTTGGGACAGGAACAGCTGGATGCGCTCTGGCGTTTGCTGATCCACGAACAAATTCTTGCATTTGATGCGCTGGCCCTGCGAGATATGCAGATCAAGAAACAACGGGCATTAAAAGAATCGGGTGCTGTTATTACGAGTGTTTCAGATAAAGCGGAAGTATTGCTTGAAATTTATCCAAACAGGTATCAGCCGCCCGGGTTTGCGGACGCAGATGGCGATGCAGTTAAACATATCGCCTGGTCTGGCCTGAGATGGGACGCTGAAAACTATCCGCAAATTGAGTCTATTCAATTATTATCTGAAATTCAGGCATTCATGCTTTCAATCTTGCAACGTGATGATTTACAGTCGGTTGATTAAAAATATGAGTTCGGTAATGTGTTTAAAGAGAGATTTTCCTTGATGCTGAGTGGTTTGAGAGTAGCCAGAACACATGGCTGGGCACAACAGCGGCAAGTACGCTCACTATTGCTGCTGTGGACATTGCTACTCTGGATACTATCGGCGGAGGCGGGTGTGTTTGAATTTGTCGATGAAGTCAATGAAGTTGATATTATTACGCATCCGCCTGGATATGACGGCAGCGGCGGCGAGCTGGTTGTGACGGTCGGTATTGCGCCCTTGTCGCCGCATGCGGCTGAAATGGAAATATCCGTCCAAAATGCAATCAATACCTGGAACCAGCGGGTGTCTACAGTCGGGAATGTCAAGTCGGATGACAACATTGTGCCGCTTCGTACATTTGATTTTGAGTCGGTTGCATTACATGAGTTGGGACACTGCATCGGGCTTGCGCATCCTAATATGGCTACCGAATCCGGACTGGCGGGTAATGATAAAAATTATACCAAAGCGATCAGGGGCAGTAACAACCGGTTTGATCTGAATAGCGGTACTGACGGTATTATCGGTTCCTCCGATGATTTACGCGGAGATGATATTAATCTGCATTGGTTTAATAAGGAAAATAATAATCCATTTGTATTGCCAGAAACCATTGATATAACTACCTATAGCCTGGATCCGGATGATCTTCCATCAGGGCATCAATTTGCAGCGAACGGCGATCGTTTTGTATCGCTTTTGCTCGGGCTTCAGGAGACCGAAGCCGTGATGCAGCAAGGTATTGTGTCGGGAGAAGCCCGGCGCACACTGACAGCCGATGATGTTGCGACACTGCGCCTGGCAATGAGTGGCCTCGATAGGCTGGCAGGTACATCGGACGATTATATGCTGACTTTGCAATATGAGGGCCTTACGAATGCCGCTGATATTGTTCTCGATTTTGATAACAGGGCTTCATTTGCAGCCTGTAGAGTGACCGGTTTTTTTCTGAACGACAAACATGCCGTGATACAGCAAGGGCATATTTCATTCAATACAGGCCTGATATGGTTTTTTAACCCGGAATTGACACCGCTTGTACCGGATCAGCCGGTTGTATCCATTCTGGCGAACAATCAAACGGGTGATTCCGTTATGGTGCTATCCGGTGATCCCCTGTCGCTTGATGTGGGACTTGATCCAGGGCGCAACAGTGGCGATCAGGCTGATTACTGGGTGCGGGCGATGACGCCGGTTGGCGATTTCTGGCTGAATAATCGATTACAATTCATACGCTCGGATACCCCGATACGGGCACATGGGGGGGCATTGATTGAATTTTCAGCTTTCAGTATCCTAGAGAGCATGACAGCCGGCTTGCCGGTCGGCACCTATACGGTTACATTTGCGGTGGACGATAATGTTGATCATATTTTAGATGCGACGTATCAAAGCTCGGTAACATTTACGATACTGCCCCGGTAGTTTTTCGATTGGCCGCATCCGATTATTAAAATAGCGTTTAAAAATGAGTAAATATCATTATTTTTTGATAGCGCACAATAAATCGGTTAAGGCGCGATGGATAATGATATTTTTTGAATACAGTATTTCATGGAAAAAGAAATAACAATTTTTAAGGATGTTGATATGCTTTGCCCTAAATGTGGAACAGAAAATACCGAACAAGCCGAAACCTGTGTCAATTGTAATGAAAGATTAGTCAGCGAGGATGCGCAAGCGGTACAGGCTGCGGATATGGAAATGCATCAGCAAGCTTCACATGAATCGATGGAAAGTGATCATGCACAATCGCAACGCTCACCCCGCATTACCCACGTCGATATTCAATCAGATCAAGCGCAGGATAAACCGGTTGTTTCCAGTGGATTGAATATCGGTATTATCATTGCTACGATCATTTTCCCGATTGTGGGTATAGCCATGGGGTTTACCTACCTTAGAAAAGAACATCCGGACGCCAAACAAGCAGGTAAAACATGGTTGATACTGGGTGTTGTTGTGTTTTTGATTAACATTCTTATGATCAGCCTTGATTGATTTATGGCGTTCGTTGAGTATGGGTATAAATACTAGAGGCTGTTAAAACATCGGTTTTTCTTTTGCTGCATTAAATCGCTCAATACCGTCGATAATCTCAGACTTTGCTTTATTCACGCTCTCCCAGCCTTCGATTTTGACCCATTTCCCTTCTTCCAGATCTTTATAATGTTCAAAAAAGTGTGCAATCTGGGACAAAGTGAGTTGTGGCAAATCCTGGCAAGAGGCAATATTCTGATAAAGGCTGCACAATTTATTGATGGGGACTGCCAGCAATTTCGCATCTTCGCCGGCCTCATCGGTCATTCTGAGCATGCCGAGTGGACGGCAGCGTACGACTACACCTGTGATCAGCGGTACCGGTGAGATCACCAGTACATCCACCGGGTCGCCATCATCTGATAATGTATGCGGAATATATCCGTAGTTACAGGGATAATGCATGGCTGTTGACATGAATCGATCAACGAACATGGCGCCGGTTTTTTTGTCCACTTCGTATTTGATGGGGTCTGCATGCATGGGTATTTCGATAATGACATTAAAATCATTGGGAATATCGGTACCCGAGCTGACGCGGTCTAAATTCATGTTGACTCCTGAAATGACAGAAAACGATCACTATTATAGCGTCTGTAATTGTATAGATTTAACTAATTACCCTGAAATTTTAAGTTGTGAAAAGAATTGAGAAGATTGAGAAAGGCTGGCTTTTTCTGGATTATCCATCCTGATGTCGGAATCGAATAAAACACCTACAACTGCTTTAGCCCCGAACGCATCCGCGACTTTACCCGAAACCGGGGTAAATTCAGAAATAATTGATTGCGGCGCGGTACCTGATAAAGAAACCATCCACGAATGGCCCATTTTGCTCGTGCTCGCTGCCATCCAATTTGTGCATATCCTGGATTTTATGATGATTATGCCGCTGGGGCCCGAATTCTTCAGGCTTTATGAGATCACGCCGCAGCAGTTTGGTTTTCTGGTGACGGTCTATACCTTCAGTGCTGCGATTTGCAGTTTTATGGCCGGTTTTGTAGTGGACCGCTTTGATCGCAAGCATGCGCTTATTTGTTTTTGTTCGGGATTTTCGCTGGCGACATTGTTGTGCGCATTGTCGATAAACTATGAAATGCTGTTATGCAGCCGGGCGGTAGCCGGTATGTTCGGGGGATTGCTGAGTGCGACCATATTTTCAATTATTGGGGATCTGATCCCCTCATCACGGCGCGGCAAGGCCACCGGAACCGTGATGTCCTCCTTTTCATTCGCAGCTGTTGCCGGTATGCCGGCTGGTCTGTTTCTTGCGAATATGATCAGCTGGCGCGTCCCATTTGCGGTATTGGCGCTGCTGGGCTTGATGATTATTCTGGCGGCTTATCGATTGCTGCCGTCGGTAAAACCGCATTTGCACCCTGCGTATCAGGATGTTTCGCCGGGGGTGTTGAATCAGTTCAGAAATATTTTTTTGAACCGGAATCATATCTTTGCCTTTCTACTCATCGCGATGCTGATGTTCTCCAGCTATCTGGTTATCCCGTTTATCAGTGTTTATATGGTGACAAATGTCGGCATGCATGAAAACGAATTGCCGTATCTTTATTTTTTTGGCGGATTATTCAGTTTTTTCACAGCAAATCTTTTCGGCAGGTTCACAGACCGGTATAACAAAAGAATGATGCTCGGGGTGCTGGCGCTGCTGTCTTTAGTGCCTATCCTGTGGATTACCCATATTTCAAAAGCACCGCTGTTTCTGGCGCTGACAGCGACGACATTATTCATGATACTGGTCACGGGCCGGATTATCCCATTAATGGCCCTGGTGGTGGCCTGCGTGAGGCCGCATTTGCGTGGCAGTTTTATGACGTTTCATATGTCGATACAACAGCTGTCAGCGGGTTTGGGTTCACTCTTGGCCGGTTCCATGATGGTGATGACCGCGCAGGGGGAAATGATGCATTTTGATACCGTGGGTATGATTGCAGCCGTGATCACTGTGATCGGTATTTTGCTGGTCACGCAGTTGAAGACAATTGAAGAACTGGATAAAAAGTGAGTTTGACGCACTGGCATTCGCATTTTATTGATCTTTCTCCTGTTTTTGAGCCTTTTAGGCCACTGGCGGGGGACATCGAGACGCTCAGCGACTGGCCGACCTGTCAGGATTTGGAGAATCTGATGCAGCATGTGAGACAAGAAGTGTCGACATATTCCGGTGCTCCGGTTCGTTTTGTATCGCAGGAAAACACAGCCAATGATGCGTTTGAACAACAGTATGAGCCCCGGATTTACCTGACCGGTGAAGTGGCTACGCGACCGGAGAGCTGGCATGATTTTTTTAATGCCTTGGTATGGATGACATTTCCACATGCCAAGGCAGCGCTGAACCGGATTCACTATCACGCATTGATCCATGCAACGCATCGCAACATCGAAAAACGGGGGCCGTTGAGAGATGCGTCGACACTGTTTGATGAATCGGGTGTGATTGTACTGAGCAGTCAGAAGACACTCATCGAATTACTGCAGCAGCATGCGTGGAAAAAAGTTTTTTGGGAATACAGAAAAACAGTGCTGTCATCAATGCGTTTTATGGTGTTTGGTCACGCATTACACGAAAAAGCACTCAATCCCTATGTTGGCATGACCGGTAAGGGTATTTTCTTTCAGGTGGAGGAAGCATTCTTTCGTGAGGCGCTGGTCGCGCAGTTGCAAGTTGTTGATCGATGGTTGACGGATTTCCTGTTGCAAAAACTAGCTTCCAACGCCGATCTGTCGCCGATTCCGGTATTGGGGTACCCAGGGTGGTCGGATGAAAATGCCGCCGCTGATTATTATGACAATGCGCAATATTTTCGCCCGCTTGTCCGTACAAATTGAGCCGGGTATCTTGCGCAACCATGTCGAGTATCGGTGAATGCCTTATAATTTACATAAAGAGGGTTATTTTTACATCATGAATTGCAATAAAGCTGGCTACGGTAGCTGTATTTTCGACCTTGGAGGGGCGGTTTGAGTCTGCCTTTATTACGTATCGGGCTGGTGGGGCCGCTGCCGCCGCCCTATGGCGGCATGGCTAATCAGACCCGTCAACTGGCCAGGCTCTTGCAGCAGGAAGGCATTCAGGTTGAACTGGTTCAGGTAAACGCGCCTTATCAACCCGCCTGGGCTGGAAAAATCAAAGGAATCAGGGCTGTTTTCAGACTGGTGCCGTATTTGGTTCGTCTATGGCAGACTGCCGGCAGCGCGCAGTTGCTTCATATTATGGCGAATTCGGGTTGGGCATGGCATTTATTCGCCGCGCCTGCCATCTGGATTGCCCGGTTCAGAAAAACGCCCGTGATTGTCAATTATCGGGGTGGCGAAGCGGAAGCATTTTTTCAGAGATCCTTTTTCTGGGTTAAACGCAGTCTGGATAGAACGGATGCGATTATTGTACCATCCGGCTTTCTTGAAGCGGTCTTTCACCAGAGAGGTTATGCCTCTAAAATCATACCCAATATTATCGATTTGAGCCGGTTCAGTGTGAAGCCGGTTGCAGATAACACAAACCAGTCTGAAGCGCCGCATATCGTAGTCACACGTCACCTGGAGGCGATTTATGATAATGCCACGGCGATACGTGCATTTCATATCGTCAATAAAACATTTCCGTGTGCGCGGTTGACCGTCGCCGGCGCCGGGCCGGAAAGGAAAATGCTGGAAAATCTGGTAGCTGAACTCGACCTGCAGGGTACGGTTAAATTCACCGGCCGTATTGATAACGATGCCATCGCTGCGCTTTACCAGCGTGCAGATATGATGATCAACGCCAGTCTGGTGGATAATATGCCGATTTCAATACTGGAAGCACTGGCCAGTGGCGTGCCTGTCGTCAGTTCCGATGCGGGCGGTATTCCTTATCTTGTGGAACATGGTAAAACCGCGTTGCTGGTACCCAAAAAAGACGCCGCGGCGATGGCCGAAGCGATGCTGCAAATCCTGCAAAGCCCTGAACGGGCAGACAGCCTGCGCAAAAACGGCATTGCATCCCTTGAACAGTACACTTGGAATTCGGTAAAGCATCATTTACTTTCCGTTTATCGCCAGGTACTGGAAAACAACCAACGTTGATAGAATCTAGATGAATAAACCACCCGTCACATCAAAAAAAATAAAAACAACAAAAAGTCTTTATACAGCCTGGGTTTCCGGTTTTTTCTTTCCATTGCACGAGAAATTTAAAAAGCATACGAGCGTTGCCCTGCGCAGACAACTGGAAGAATCGCAATGGTGGGATAATACGCGTCTGCGGGATTTTCAGCTGACTAAACTGCGTGATTTTCTAATGCATGCACAGGCTCATGTGCTTTATTACCGGCATTTGTTTTTGGAAAACAAATTTGATCCTGCCGATCTGCGTTCCTTGTCCGATCTGGCACTGCTTCCATTTTTAACCAAATCTGTAATCAGACGCAACATCCGTGGACTGAAGTCGGATAACGCCCGGTATCTGGCGCACTACAATACCGGCGGTTCCAGTGGCGAACCGCTGGTGTTCTATATCGGTAAAGGCCGCACGAGTCACGATATCGCCGCCAAATGGCGCGCGACACGCTGGTGGGGTGTGGATATTGGCGATCCTGAGATCGTCATCTGGGGTTCGCCGATCGAACTCGGCGCGCAGGACCGCCTGCGCAGTCTGCGTGACCGGATTATGCGCACAAGATTGCTTCCCGCCTTTGAAATGTCCGAGCAGAAAATCGATGGTTTTTTGGCAGAAATACGCGCAACGAGGCCCAAAATGCTGTTCGGCTATCCTTCTGCGCTATCACATATTGCCCGCCATGCCAAAATACACGGTATTCGCATGGACGATCTGGGCATACAGGTGGCGTTTGTGACTTCAGAGCGCTTGTACGACGATCAGCGTGAGCAAATCAGCACAGTGTTTAACTGTCCGGTCGCCAACGGCTATGGCGGACGCGATGCCGGTTTTATCGCACATGAATGCCCGGAAGGCGGGATGCATATCAGCGCTGAAGATATCATTGTCGAAATCATCGATGCACAGGGTAATCCACTGCCGCCGGGCGAATCCGGCGAAATTGTCGTGACTCATCTGGCCACGCATGATTTTCCGTTCATCCGCTACAAAACGGGCGATATGGGCATTCTGCACGATAAGCCCTGCGCCTGTGGGCGCGGTCTGCCATTAATCCGCGAAATTCAGGGGCGCAGCACCGACTTTGTCGTGGCTCAGGACGGCACCGTGATGCACGGCCTGGCGCTGATTTATATCCTGCGCGACCTGCCGCAAATCGAGGCATTTAAAATCGTTCAGGAAAGTCTGAACGAAACCCATGTCTATTTAGTGAGTAAAACCAGCCTGGATCAGCTGGTGCGGTTGCAGATCGAGCACGCGTTTAAAGCCCGGCTGGGTCAGGCGGTGACGATTGTCATCGAGCAAGTCGCACAAATTCCCGCTGAGACATCGGGTAAATTTCGTTATGTCGTGAGCAAAGTTGCCAACAGATAGAGCAGGCAACCAGTGGGATAACGGGCTTGTGCGTATCGATCGGCGCAACAATATGTTTATACCGGTGAATAAATCAATGTTTTCATGATGAAGGAGAGATTTATGTCTGACACAGATTTTCCTGCTTCAATTGCAACACCCGCCAAAACGATTGACGAAGTCATCAATCAGCTTACAAGTATCGTCGAATGGTCCAAGGATAATAATTCTCGCATCGGCTATTTCGCCGCGCTTCACCGCAAAGTGGTAACCATAACGCAATGACTCTACTTCGTTCCGATTGCGTTATAATTACCCTTTCATTATGAGGGACATCGATATGAAAAATCCGATAGGCTGGTTTGAAATTTATGTGCAGGATATCTCAAGAGCGAAGCAATTCTATGAGGCCGTATTTTCGGTAAAACTGGAAGAACTGAAGATGCCGGATATAGAAATGTATACGTTTCCGATGTCCGAGGAAGGTTACGGCGCGTCTGGTGCGATAGTCAAGATGACAGACTGTCCTTCAGGCGGTAACAGTACGTTGGTATACTTTACCTGTGACGATTGTGCGGTTGAAGAAAAGCGTGTTGCAGAAAACAGCGGAAATATCATCAAGGAAAAGTTTTCGATAGGTGATTACGGTTTTATTTCTCTGGTTACCGATACTGAAGGTAATATGATAGGACTGCATTCAATGAAGTAGCCGGATGATTTTGGCAAGCCTTGGAAAGCTTCTGCGTTGCCGTTGTAGCGTTTAACAAAGCCCAAAACGCACATTTATTATGCATATTTTTATGTAGTAGATATTGTGTTTCACCTGCGCATCGGTTCTCAGGCGCTCAAAGTCTATTTCCGGTTTCTCGCCTGTCTTTGCCGAACATTACCTGGCTCGAGAACGTTTTTAACGTCCTGTTACTGTTAAACAAGTTTCG
Source organism: Nitrosomonas sp. (assembly GCA_003514765.1). Taxonomy (GTDB): domain Bacteria; phylum Pseudomonadota; class Gammaproteobacteria; order Burkholderiales; family Nitrosomonadaceae; genus Nitrosomonas. The sequence continues at coordinate 12,893 of DOOY01000038.1, forward strand.
GTGTACTGATTATTCTGTTTCCTGAGACAATTATCCGATTTCAAAATCATGCGTAATTTTTACTGTATTCTTTAGCATAATCGAAGCCGAGCAATATTTCTCAGCGGACAAATTGATCGCACGTTCAACCTGCTGGGGGTTGAGATTGTTGCCGGCGAGTATGAAATGCAAGTGAATATGGGTAAAAACCTTGGGGTCTGTTGTTGCGCGCTGTGCCTCAATGTTTACAACACAATCGGTGACATCCTGGCGCGCCTTTTTCAGAATGAAAATGACGTCAAACGTCGTGCAGCCGCCGAGTCCCATCAAAATCATTTCCATCGGGCGCGGACCCTGGTTTTGTCCGCCGGCTTCGGGTGCGCCGTCCATTAATATCTGGTGACCACTGTCAGATTCGCCGAGAAAGCTGACATTACCTTTCCATTGAATACATGTTTTCATATTTTTCTAGTCATTAATAGTGGCATTCAGCAATAAAAAAGCCGACGTCAAATCGCGTCGGCTTTTTTATTGCTGCAGCCTGATTTAGTTAAGCGATAGAATGAAGTCCGCCAAGACTTTAGCGTTTTCATCGCTGACCATTGCATTAGGCGGCATTGGAACCGGACCCCAGACACCGTTGCTGCCGTTTTTGATTTTGTCAGCCAGATAGTCTGAAGCGCCATCCTCACCAGCATACTTGGCAGCGACTTCTTTCAGGCTAGGACCAACCAGCTTGGTGTCAACATTATGGCAATTCAGACAACCGCTGTTTTTTGCCAGATCTGCGTCAGCTTGTGCATTAGCTGCCAGCAATAATGCCGATGCAGCGACCACTCCAATTAAAACTGCTCTCATATTGTTTGTTTCCTTATTAAAAATTTATATAGGGACTACTATTTTACCCTGAACTTCACAGATATGCAGCAACTCCTGTAAATCGGATAGGGCGGCAGGCATCTGTGTGCTTTGCTAACCCAGGCAATCGCTGCATTAGCTGTTTGATCTGTGGGCAGAGCGTTGTTAAGACAGCCGGGTAAATCGACAAGTTCCGCAGGCAGGTTTAAAACCAGTACGTCTGGAAATGGTCGCTGTGCAAGCACCTGCTTACTCGGGGAATACGAATCGTCGGGACTGGCGGCATATGTTGCAACAAATAGGGACTTGTTTCGCCACACAGATGGTTGGGCATGGCCGTGGTATACGTTTCAGGTAAGTCTATTGTTTACTGATGCCGGTATATAAATCATGTGCATCGGAACCGGTAATTTCTACTTGTAAGAAATCACCAGGCTGTAAGTCGGCAGGTGGCGTGTTGACATAAACAAGTCCGTCGATTTCCGGCGCATCGGCACTGCTTCTTGCAATGACTTGACCGTCTTCGACGTGATCGATCATAACGGTTATCGTTTGCCCGATTTTGTCAGCCAGGCGCTGCCGGCTGATTGTTTCCTGAACTTCCATGAAACGGGCGTAACGTTCATCTTTGATTGCTTCCGGAACAGGATCGGGTAGCGTATTGGCCGTTGCGCCATCAACCGGAGAATATTTGAAGCAGCCCACGCGATCCAATTGTGCAGCCTGCAGGAACTGAAGTAGTTCCTCAAACTCGGCTTCGGTTTCACCTGGAAAGCCGACAATAAAAGTGCTGCGCAGGGTGATGTCAGGGCAAATTTGCCGCCATTGTTGAATGCGTGACAAATTGTTTTCGGCATTGGCGGGGCGTTTCATGGCTTTAAGAATGCGCGGATTGGCATGTTGCAGCGGCACATCCAGATAGGGCAGTATCTTGCCTTCGGCCATGAATGGAATAATTTCGTCGACATGCGGGTAAGGATAGACATAGTGCAGCCGCACCCAGACGCCCAATTCTCCGAGTGCGCTGGCCAGTTCGGTTAAGCGTGTCTTGATCGGCCTGCCTTGCCAGAACCCGGTGCGGTATTTGATATCGACGCCATAGGCGCTGGTATCCTGGGAAATAATCAATAACTCCTTAACGCCTGCATTCACAAGGTTCTCTGCTTCCTGCATGACCTGATGGATCGGGCGGCTGACCAGGTTGCCGCGCATGGATGGAATAATACAGAAAGTACAGCGGTGGTTGCAGCCTTCGGAAATTTTGACATACGCATAATGTTTGGGCGTCAAACGAATGCCTTGCGGTGGAATCAGACTGGTAAACGGATCATGCGGTTGCGGCAAGTGGGTGTGAATGGCTGACATGACTTCCGGCAGGGCATGCGGCCCGGTGACTGCAAGCACTTGCGGATGAGCGTTTTTGATTACATTGCCGTCTTCTTTGGCGCCCAGGCAGCCGGTAACAATGACCTTGCCGTTTTCGGCGAGCGCTTCGCCGATTGCATCGAGCGATTCCGCTACGGCGCTGTCGATAAAGCCGCAGGTGTTGACGACAACCAGATCTGCGGATTCATAAGAAGGCGAAATTTCATAACCTTCCGCTCTCAGTTGCGTCAAGATCTGTTCGGAATCCACCAATGCTTTGGGGCAGCCCAGTGAGATGAAGCCGACTTTGGGTGATGCATGTTGTTTAAGTAATGACATGAAATACAATTGAATGAAAAAAAGTGGATGATGCTCGAATGGTGGAATTTTAACGTATCCTGTACGATAGTGGTTTTTAATCTTGTCAGCAGGCTGTTAAGAGGCGATGCAGTTAATGGCAGTGGGCAATGAGAAATGAGTATGAATGATGAGTATATGCATGCGTAAATTCAGTGCCGGGACTATCGCCGCGCTGTTATTACTGTGCGGGTTGCCGGTTGCCGCCCGGGCGCAGGTTGAATGCGATACGCTGCAACACTGGGTCGCGCTTGAAAATAATCTGAAAATGAATCAGAAGCATTTGTTTTGCGGTGAATGGGACCGTAATCGCCCGAAAGGTTTTCATTCGAGGCCGGGCGGCGTCAATCCCGATACCGTGGCCGCATTTTCCATTCAGGATAAAGCCAACGCGGCGGGTGTTTATACCGGCAGATGGTCGTATAAAAATAATCCGCGCAAAAACAAATTCTCTTCCATGTTTCCCGACCGATGTTCCACCGATCAAGTGCTGAATTCCATTGCCTATGCAGTTGAAAATCAGACGCAATGCCCGGAAGGTGCGCCCAACTGGACGCAGTGCGGCCCTAATCAGCCCGGCGGGACAGAAGATGCAACGGCCAGCGATGCAAAATACTGCAGTGTCAACGGCCGGTTCTTTACCATCGGTTTTGCGCCATCCAGGAATAATCGCGTGAATACCGCTTTTCCATTCTATCAATGAATGCGCATACCTGCACATGGCCGGGACGTATTCCAGGTGATCCCGTGCATGACCGTATTGTTGCGTATTTGACCGTAGATATCCAAAAAAGTCCGGCATGGTCAACTGAATTGATGACTAAAATCAAAGCGGTGCGGTCAGGAAAACTTTCATCCTGGGAACGGACGGGCAATGCCTATTGCCTGTACGTTTATCCGCACTATGTTGTCATTGAAGATGATTATGTGGAAGAATCCGAAACCATCCGAGTACCGATTGCAACATTTGTTGCGGCCGTTAATGCCTGGCATGACATGATTCATAATCGCGGCACTGAAGCCTGATCATGAATTCACCCGGCATTTTTTCGACGCCTGTTAAGGAACTGTAATAGCAGGTTGAACAACGCTGCAATTTTCACTCATCCACTGCCCGCGTGTTTCGGCTGTCGCATGGACAGGATTACCCATGACTGTACTGTCAAATTCAGTATGTCCGGTAAATTCTTCCGAACTGATAAAAACGCCTTCAGCTGTGCCATCCCCCTGAAACTGCGCATTGTTGCAAACCAGATCTAATTGGAAACGGTTTCCGGTCCGTGTGGCGTTTTTAACCGTACAGCCAGATTGATCGTCATAGAAATAAGTAGGAATTTCCTGCGCCGCCATTGCGGATGTAATACAAACTTGTGAAACAGCAGCATTATTTTGAATTTTCGGTATAACCAGTCCGTACTGTTTGGCCAGATCTGTGATCTGTTGCATTTGTTCGGATGGAATATGCGGTACCAGTGCCAATAAATCCGATGTGGTCGACACTTCCCATAAACCTGGCCGGATGTTATTTTGTGCGGCTGAAACAGGCATGATACATATCACGCAACAAACGATTGCAAAGAAGATTTTTAACATGATAAACGAGACCTTAGAAAGTTGAATGCAAACATTATAAGTTTTGCGACGACAATTTGCAGTCAGTAAAGTGAAATACAGGATAAAAAAATGAAGTTGAATCTGACAGTACTTTTGATGATCGCCTTGTCGGGTTGCGAAGCTGTTCCGAAAGCTGCGCAACAGGCACAAACGGATGACAAGCTGATCGGTGTCTGGGAAGGTGAGTATTTGGAAAAAGACGGTACGCTTAAAAAATGGACGCAAACGAGAAAAGAAGATGGCACATATCGGATTGAGTTTCGTTTTGTGGAACCGGGCGGCACCGTCAATCGTTTTTCAGAACTGGGTCTATGGTGGATTAAAGACGGTTTGTTTCATGAACTGGCCCCCTCCTGGATGAAGCATCCCGATAGTTATCAATATCATTTTAAAGATAACAATTGCATTGAATTTTTACTCGTTGACAGCCGGGAGTCAATTGAGGATATCGGTAAATATTATTTTGTTGAATGCCTTTCAGATACGGTACCATTGGCAAGAAACATTGATTAATCTTTACGTTGCAATTTCCAAATATGATGTCGAAATCCATTAACGCCGCCGTTCAAATTCAGCAGGCCACAAAACAAAAAAAGCTTTCAACCGCGCAGAAAAAATTCAATAATCTGATTAAGAAAATTGATAAAGAAAAGAAACGCCTGCAAGAATGGCAGACGCTGACACCCGATTTTCAAAAAAAGTTGTTGGATGAGTATCAACCGTTGCTGCGGAAATTAATGAATCTGCAAGCCGCTTTGGTGCGGCGTCTGGATGAATTTCACAACCGGCGCAGTTTTACCCAGACCCAGAATAATAAGATTTCCCATGTTATTTGCGAATTATGCACCGGATTAATCGATCATTCTGATGCAGATGATTTGCAAGTCATTTATGAAAAGCACAGTGGTACCGGATATGGCATTGAGTGTGATGAATTCAGTGATTTGATGGGAGATATGATGAAGGAAATGTTCGAGGATCAATTGGGCATTGATTTAGGTGATGATTTTGACCATACCGATCCGGAGGCATTTGCGCGGCATGTCGCCGAAAAAATGCGCGCGGCAAAAGAAGCTGATCAACCGCGCGCCCACAAGACGAAAAAACAGACAAAGCACCAAGCAGCTCAGGAACAGCGCCGTATAGCTGCCGAGAAAGTCGAGCAGGAAAATATCAGTCAGTCCATTAAAACGATATACCGTCAATTAAGCACGGCGGCACACCCGGATCGGGAAACGGAGCCAGAAGAAAGGGCGCGGAAGACGGAAATCATGCAGCGCGTAAATATGGCGTATGCAAAAAAGGATTTGTTGAAATTGCTCGCGTTGCAGCTTGAACTGGAGCAAATTGACCAGAACCATATCAATACAATTGCAGAAGATCGGCTCAAAGCATACAACCAGATTCTTGAAAGTCAACTAGCCCAGCTCCAGATGGAAATCGAACAAGCTGAACTGCCATTTCGTATGTCTGCCCGCATTTCTCCTTATGCAGCGATTCGTCCGAATGAAATGATGCATGATTTAGAAAGAGATGCCCGGGAGTTACGCCAGAATATTGACCGGCTTGATAAGGAACTAAAATTTCTAACGACTGTTAAAAACATGAAAATATGGTTGAAAAACGGTGGTTTGTCTGAGGACGCTGCATTGCCGGGCAACTTGTTTGATGAAATGGATATGTTTGATTTGCGTTAGCTGGAGGTTGGAGGTTGGGAGTT
>DOOY01000019.1 GCA_003514765.1 Nitrosomonas sp.
CGTGGTCTTCATCGTCAATCGGTACATCGACATCAGGCGTCGGTCTTTCGCCGGTTCCAAGCGCCCTGCCCACCATCTGGGATACTGCCTCGATATTGAAAACATCATTCAGGATTTTGGGAATGCTGCCATTATCCGGGATCGGCACGCACAAAATGGTAGATTTGCTATGGATATCAGCCCTGACCTGCTCAATCCGCTTATAAAAATACCCGTTCAGATATAGCGATTCCGCGGAAAACCCATGACTTTCAGGTCCGGCAAGGCAATGCCCGATTTCGTGTTTTTGATAAATCGCGCGTGCTTCAATTCTTCGAGAAAAGTATTCGTTTAGTGAATCTATATCGCTCATAATAAAAAAACATACCAGCCAGTTTACAGGCAGATACTGAAACTCAAATCGTTACAGGATATCTGAAGGATAGAATCAGAAAACCCACTTGACCATAAAGGTACCATTATCCGCACATACCTGTAAATTGCACCATTTTTCTCCTGTCAACCAGCTGATGATCAATAGCTTATCGTACAGTTTATTTGCTGATTGTTTTTGCAAGTCACGGCACAGTGTGCATGAATGAAATCCGCAACACCTTCCAGTTGCATTATTTTATACAAATGCTTATCACACACCGATTTTTTTCATTATGCAAGCCAATGACAGTTGACCGGAAAGACTCAAACCGTTAAGATTCACACCTTCACCAAATCCCTGATAGCTCAGTTGGTAGAGCGACGGACTGTTAATCCGCAGGTCCCAGGTTCGAGCCCTGGTCAGGGAGCCATCTATTCGACTCTGTTGCAAAAAATAATGTTGGTCAGGGGGCAACCTTTTGATGTAACGGGTTGCCGAATTATCTTTCAATTAGAAGGATTTATCCTACGAAACCCTGGCTGTATATCCATGCATTCATCTGTCTCTTTTTGAAAATTTGGGGGCTTTGCCTAGAAACCGTTCGGCCGCTTTCTTATTGCGGGCAGGCGAAAGGTAGAAATCAATCATATTGCGGTGTTTATCAGTAGCTCGACAAATATGCACATTTCCCTTTAACCTTCATATAGGCTTCATCTACCCGCCAATTGTAGTAACCCATCGTCGGCCTGTAATACACGCGCATAATGCTGAGCTCAACGATAAAGCGTTGTGTGATCTACTTCAAATCCAAGTTCCAGCATCATTTCTTCCAATTCACGATAACTGATCCCGTATTTACAGCACCATCCAACACAGTTCAGGATCACATCGCCCTGATAATGCCGCCGTTTAAAATCACTCATTGCTTACGTATCCCAAAAATTGGATTATGTTCACGTCAATAGATTTTTTGCAATAAAACCCTTCCGTGAATGCAGAAGGCGCAGCGAGGAATGCGATGCGCGCGCTGAAAAATTAAATCTTTCATTGAGGCCACGAATCAAACCGCTGAATTTGCTGGCGTCAGTGACAATATTGCTGTCATTGTTCTTGGCGGATCAGGAGCCGATGCTGTGCCATTGGATTGTGCTTCATGTTTCCATCTCCAGCGGCCCGATAGATACATCGACACGTAACCATACCGTTCCTCGCCCAAATCCTTCCAGATACCCTCTTCCCTGCTTCTTGAATGTTGCTGTCGCTCAGCATGCACGAACCCATTTCACGACCCAAATTTAATGTGCGGGCTTATTAGCGCATTCACAAATTTATATCCGAATTGAGAATTGTTTCTTATTCAAGACAAAAAAAACACATATAAAACATGCAATTAATAAATATCGATGATTGCGCATCAATGATTGACAACAATTTCTTTCTGGTTATTTGATAGAAAAAAACCAACTAATTGATTATCAATGAATAATTAACTTGGCACGGATTGTGCTTACTGCTTTAACCAATAAGAAAAATCTTTCAATAGCTTTAATTTTTATCAAGGTAAATTTCAAGATGCACTTCATCAAACACAGCAATAATCATTCCCCTTATTTTTACTCTTTCACTACTTTAAAGCTTCAGGCTTTTATGTCTGTATCACGCAATTTTCAAGTATGACTTTTATTATTTACGGAGGTAAAAACCTATGAACTCATTTAAATTTCTCTTTGCACTGGCACTCTGTTTGGTAGTTTTTAGCGCAAATATTCAGGCCAAACCTGGCCAAAGCAGCAGTTCTTCAGCATTTGAATTCGCGCTGATTGGTGATGTTCCCCATGATGCAAAAGATTTATGGAAATTCGACAATGTCGTTGAAGAAATCAATTCCGATAAAAAATTAAACTGGGTATTGGCACTACAGCCCGGTGACATTCGGAACATTGCACTGCCGTGCACCGATGAACGGTTTGAAAATCATCTTGACCGGTTTCAGCAATTTGAAATTCCATTAATTCTCACGCCGGAAAATATCGAATGGACTAATTGCCATCACGCTTTTGATAGCTCCCGGCCGCTTGAAAGGCGCTATGACACCACTAATTTATTTCAACCGTCTGAAAGATTAGCCCGTTTGCGCGAGATTTTTTACCCGGAACCTGTCAAAACCCAGACAAATGACCCTGCTTATTCGGAGTCAGCCGAGAACATGCACTGGATGAAGAACCATATCCTGTTCGCAACGCTAAATATTGATGGCAGTAATAATGCGCAGGCAGTTGATGGCGAAGCCGGGACTGCCAACGCAACACTTACATGGATACAGGAAGTCTTCAAGCAAGCAAAAGCGAACAATGCACGGGGCGTGTTTTTGCTATTTGAGGCAAACCCGGCGGACTCAAAAGAAAACAATCCAGGGCGGGCTGAATTTAAAAAGATTCTTACTGCATTTGAACGCGAGTCTGCCAAATATGGAAAACCAGTCGTCCTGGCGCATAGCGGCTCGAGCTATTTCCGCATGAATCAATCAATGTCAGGCAACACCGGTAATCAAAAGGCAGAAAACGTAATAAATGTAAAAACTTTTGGTGCTGATGAATTTCACTGGTTGCGGGTAGCGGTTAATCCGGAATCAAAGAAGGTTTTTACCATTCATCACGAAATAGTAGAAAAAAATCTTGAACATCATTCCTCTATCAAACAAATCAAAGGAGATAACCACAGACTTAAAGAAAGAGTAAAAGCAAACAATCTTTAAGGAGCCGTGAAGAAATAAGTGTGACAAGGGTGCGTCTGGCGGGATGCAAGGCGAGAGGATGAGTCATAGCAAGAGCTATGGCGACGACGAACAACGCCGCAGTGTGCCCGCCAGATGCGATCCAAGTGTTACAGTTATTTATGAACGACCCCTTAGCCAAAAAAAGCACGCCCAAACGGCGTGCTTTTTTTACTTGCTTATTGCAAAAATAGTC
>DOOY01000034.1 GCA_003514765.1 Nitrosomonas sp.
CGGCGACACGTGCCGCCGCCAGTTCATGCGCATGAAACCGATAGCCATGCATGAATACAACCGCCACAGCCCGGATACCCTGTTGAAAAACACGGCTCAGTGCCTTCGTGAGCGCTGCTTCATCCAGTTTTTCCAGTACCTCGCCACTTGCACCAACCCGTTCATCTGCTTCGATCACGGTCTCATACAGCATCTGCGGCAATTCAATATTGAGATCAAACAAGCGCGGGCGATTCTGATAGCCGATACGCAAAGCATCAGCAAATCCTCTGGTAATCACTACGGCAACCCGCTCGCCTTTACGTTCAAGCAAAGCATTGGTCGCAATGGTGGTACCCATTTTAATATGATCAATCCGCTGTGACGGTATGGATGTATTCGCAGCGCCGCCTAAAATTCTCCGTATACCTTCCAGCGCCGCATCAGGATAATGTTCCGGATTCTCGGACAACAGCTTCCGGGTGCTATACATTCCCTGCGGCGAATACGCCACAATGTCGGTAAAGGTACCGCCGCGGTCTATCCAGAATTGCCATTTTCTTTTCTCTTCCTGCACTTTCGTTTTGCCTTAGAAAAATCATTGTAAACACAATTATCCTGGATTTCTGATTGTGCGTAATCCCGGGTCTCGATAAACCCGGATTTCTCATTAGCAAGCTGTTGAGATTCGATAGGAGCGTGGCAAACTCAAGACAAAAATCAGTGTTACACACTCATATCGGGGTGCGCAGACAGCGACAGAGTGGATCAGCGCAGCGTCACCCGTCAAAATGATATATCACCAGAATAGTGATTACTTTGAATCCGCCAGCGCATCAATCAGCAACTGCCGCATATCATAGGCCAACCCGCCACCCCCCGGATTGATAATATCAAAATCCGGATTGTCCGGTTTCAGTTCATCCAGTCCCTGTTCCCTGCCGGATGCCAGAAAATCGTTAATCGCCAGCCGGTAAGTTTTGTCTGCGTCAACCGGTTTGCCTTTGATCAGCCAGATTTCATTTTGCTGCTGCGTATTGGCAGAATGAAGGAAGCCACCCGTATTTTTGTTTCTCAATCCCTGATTGAGGACATTGGTCAACAGGCTGCCTTTGATCGTTGCCTGTTGCACTTTACCACCAAACGGAAGAATGCGGATGACATCGTAAACGGTTATTTTTCCGGGTGGCAAAATGTCGTCAATACGGATGGAACCACTGTTGTAGAGCGAAAGATCGACATCGGGATAAGCCACCAGCATGCTGTCAGCAATTAACCGGGTCAGATTGGTTTGCGTGCTGCGTACGCTCGACTCGAGACCGTCGAGCGGCTCAGTGGTCGTGGTTATTACCTTCTCGGGTTCAAAACCCTGTTGCCGGAAAGCGTCAAATGCAATCGCCACCCATTTGTCGACGACGGTCTTGATCGCGGGATCTTCGGTCAGATCTTCATTAATCGGCACGAACATGGGTTTGACTTCGGTCTGACCGGTTATCGGGTCAAAATACAGGTCGACAACATACACCGAGCGCACATTGGCATCGCCTTTCAGTATCGGCGCAAAACGGCTGCCGCGCCAGCGCTGATAGTTGATATGTTCGTGGCCGCCGAGCAACAGACCGACTTGCGGGTTTTGCTGCAACAGCATGACATCATCGTCGATAGATTGATGCGTTAATGCAATGATGAAATCCGCCTGCTCCGACAGTTGTGCAACCTGCAGGCCGGCCGCCGATAGCGGGTCGTCATAACGCACATAGTCCGGGTTATTCTTGGTCAACGTCAGGCCAAACAGGCCGATTCTGAATGCTTTGCCGCTCCTTGGATCGGTAAAGCGCACCACCTGATTCCGCTGAACACCAGCATACGGTAGCCCATTGGTATCAAACACATTGCTCGATATCCAGGTAAACCGGACTTCCTGCATGCGTTGCAGGAACTGTTTTTCTTTCAGGTCAAACTCATGATTGCCGAACGTGGCGTAGTCCAGTCCGAAGCGGTTCAATACATCGACCATTTGCCGTCCGGCGAGGCGATCGCCCTGATATTCAGCGGTGCCGATAGCGGAAGGACTGAACAAGTCGCCACCCAATGTGATGATGGTATTCGGATTGCGTGCCAGCAATTGGTTACGCAATGTCGCCACCCTTGCAATGCCGCCTTCCTTGCCGCCACTGACCGGCGTGATTTCATAGATATCATTAAAGTGCAGGATGGTGACATGTATTCTGTGGTCTACTGTAGCGGTATGATTCGAGACCGCTGCACAGGCAGTCACAAACCCAATGACGCAGACCGATAATAATAACGAATACAATTTCCGCATAATGGCCTCCAGACACTTTTAATTAAACGGCTGATAAGTTTAGCAGCAAGCATGACCGTTCACAAAAAATGTCCAAACTGATTAGAGGGTGTTGATAAACAAGTTAGTGTCAGTGTTGCACACTCATACCGGGGTGCGCGGACAGATACTGATTTACTGGAAGAGTATTTTGAATCGCTGCATGGTTGCGCTTCGCATAAATGGCAAGCTCATCAGCTGGCAAAGGAGGGCTGTAATAATATCCTTGGATAAGTTCGCAGTCGCGTTTTTTCAGAAAATCCAGCTGTGCCTGTAATTCGACACCTTCTGCAACTATTTTTTTATTCAGTGCATGCGCCATGGCGGCGATGATGCTGCCTTCACCATTCTCCTGAATCTTACGCACCAATGACATGTCAATTTTTATGGTATCAAATGGTAACTGTTCCAGATAAGACATTATAGATTATGCGGAGAATGATATTCTGCAGGGGAGTGTTCATACCGGCGTTTCAATCATTTTATGCAGTACGCGGTAATTGTTTTATTACCCAGGCGAAACTAATGCCACGCATACTTACGAAAATCTCATATACGTAGAAACCATTGCTGTGTAATATCAGATGCAGTCAGACTATAATTCATAAAAAATTTTTATGGATGCCCTCAAATTAATTTTGAGATACTGATCAAACTTGACATT
>DOOY01000293.1 GCA_003514765.1 Nitrosomonas sp.
GATTGACTGTTGTTTTGGCACAACACCTGACGAATATTGCCTTGACAGGGAAAACCACCTTATATAAGCTGCGCTTTGGTCAAATATGACACACTTATTTTAATATTAAGAATATGTCAGCGGTCAGCGTTTGAGTAGGAATTTTCCAGCCAGCAAAAACAGAGTCAATAAAGGCATATAATCAGACTTGGCACGCATTATCAGAGTTCCTTGCTATAGGAAGCAAGATGAAAAGTACAAGTTATATTACTTCGAGGGGAAGATCTTGAGTTCGACAATAACCAAGTTGAACGCTCCGCTAACGCAAGCGTTTGATTTTCAGCCTTCAAGCGAATCACAAATAATACCAACACCGACACGCAATACGCTCGCGCAACAGTTGGCAGGGTTCGATACTCTGACAAATGCACTTGAATACGCTGCGCAGGGGATAACGGGATATAACTTTTATGACGCGAAAGGTAATTTACGTTCGGTTTTATCTTACAATTTGCTTAGACAAAATGCGCGTGCATTAGCACAGCGACTATCTGGGTTTAATCTGGCTCGCGGCAGCCGTGTTGCTATAATTGCCGACACATCACCTGAATTTGTAGAATTGTTTTTTGCCTGCCGCTACGCTGGCTTGGTTCCTTTCGCAATGCCGGTTCCGGTAAATCTAGGCAGTCACGGGATTTATGTGCAGCAATTGAAAGGCATGCTGGAAAGCAGTCAAGCAAGCTTGGCATTTGCAAACATTGACTATATTAATTTCCTTGAAGAAGCCACTGCAAAAATATCAAATCTCAAATGGGCTGGTACACCTGCACAATTAAGAGAATTACCCGCAAAAGATGTTTCGTTACAACCCAACAGCCCTAATGAAGTTGCCTATCTGCAGTTTACATCGGGAAGTACGCGCATGCCGCGCGGTGTTGTTATTACTGAACATGCGCTCATGTGTAATCTGCAAGGAATCGTTCGCAATGGACTGGAAATAAAACCCGATGACCGTTCCGCTTCCTGGTTGCCTTTCTATCATGATATGGGATTGGTAGGTCTGGTGCTAGCACCTATGGTTACACAGATATCAGTAGACTATCTTGCAACGCGTGACTTTGCAATTCGTCCCTTGCAATGGTTGAAACTGATTAGTCGTAATCGCTGCACTGTTGCTTTTAGTCAGCCTTTTGGACTCAAGTTGTGCACCATGCGTGTGCGCGAATCAGACTTAAAGGAGCTTGATCTCAGTTGTTGGCGTGCTGCGGGTATCGGCGCCGAAATGATTCGACCAGACACACTGAGAAATTTTGCAGATAAATTTTCATCTGCCGGATTTAAAAGCAATGCTTTTTTGCCTTGTTATGGTCTTGCCGAATCGACGTTAGCCGTTACTTTCTCAAAAATCGGCAATGGATTCGACAGTATACAGATTGACAGCAAAACGCTTATTGACAAAAGAATGGCCGTTAAATTACAAACTGTTGGGCGCAAGTACAATGAGTTTGTAAACTGTGGACAGCCTCTTCCTGGCCATACGGTCAAGGTTGTTGATGAGAATGGACTACAATTAGAAGAAAGTATGGTTGGCAGCGTTCTGGTACAAGGCGCGAGTATCATGACTGGTTATTATAATAATCCCAAAGAAACCCAAAAAGCGCTAAAGCCTGATAATTGGCTTGATACCGGTGATATTGGTTTCTTATACGAAGGCGACTTATATATAACGGGGCGCCGGACAGACGTAATTATTGTTAATGGACGCAATATTAGGGCTCAAGATATTGAGGAGCTTGCAGAACAACAACCTGAAGTTAGGTCAAGAGAAGCGTCCGCATTTGGCGTTAATGATACGGATGGCACAACAACTATCGTATTGGTTATTGAATGTAGATTGACATCTGCAACAGAACGCCACTCGCTAATAAAGCGGTTGCAACAATTGGTTTATATGGCTTTTGGTGTTAACTGTATTGTGGAACTCGTTCCACCGCATACATTGCCGAGAACATCGTCGGGTAAACTATCGCGTTTTGCTGCACGCCAAGGTTATATACAACGTACAAACCTGAATGACCAACTATCTGTGGCTGAATCTGGAGATCGCTAATCCATCATGCAAAAATTAGTAGCCGTTACAGGTGCTACTGGTTTTATTGGTCATAGATTGATTAACAGGCTTGCCAGTGATGGTTGGACAGTCAGAGCACTGACACGAAAAAAAAAAGAAAATACAAATGTCATACAATGGATATATGGCGATTTAAGTAATTTATCGGCATTAGCTGATCTTACTCATGGCATTTCAGCAATCGTTCATTGCGCCGGTGCAGTGAGAGGTAGTTCATTTGATGAGTTTGTTCATACAAATGTCAAAGGAACAGAAAATTTACTCAATGCAGCTACTAACCGAAACCAACATCCTCGCTTCTTATTTATTTCATCATTAGCTGCCAGACAACCAGATTTATCTTGGTATGCTCAGAGCAAACATCTGGCTGAACAACAGGTTATCAATCATGCCACTGACCTATCTTGGACGATTTTTCGTCCGACCGCGGTTTACGGTCCTGGCGACAAAGAACTAAAGTCACTTTTTAAAGCAACCAGCAGAGGTTTACTGCCCGTTGTAGGAAAACCGAATAATCGATTTGGGCTCATTCACGTTGATGATCTGGTTGCGGCAATTCAGTTCTGGTTGAATATTGAAACTCCATGCAACGACATTTTTGAGCTAGATGACGGCACGCCAAATGGCTATAGTTTTGAATCTCTGGCGAGCCTAGCGCAAGAAGTATGGAAAAAACCTGTTCGTTGTATAATGATTCCACATACATTCATTAAAAATGCCGCTATATTGAATCTCTGGTTAGCACGCATTTTTAATTATTCTCCCATGCTAACACCTGGAAAAGTTAAAGAGCTGCAACATCATGACTGGGTATGTGATAATACACCACTCATGCATGCATTGCCTGGCTGGAAGCCTAGTGTTCGTTTGCATGAATCATTACCATTAATTATTTAACACTAGGGACTTATAGGCTCTAATGATTTATGACAGAAAGTAATTACGATGAAATTATGCAACTACTCTGTGATCGCTTAAGCAATTTAACAAGCTCTGAAGTTGCCATAACAGCTGAAACTAACCTCATTAGTGAGTTATCAATTGATTCAATTAAGCTACTAAACCTTATCATGGAAATTGAAGATACATTTGATATTTCTATTCCCATCAATGCGCTGGCTGACGTACAAACAGTCCATGAACTGGCTAGCCTCATATCCAGAATTAAATCAACGCACTAAATGAATTTACTTGAAAAACTTGATGCAGCTGCCACCGCTAGAAAATCGCTTCTACCAGATGGTGTAGGTGCTTTTGGAATCCCAATTGAAGAAGTATACTCTGCAACCGAAGCCAGAATTGCCGATCGTCGCGTGCTTTTACTTGGAACAAATAACTATTTGGGTTTGACCTTCTCACCTGAATGTATACAAGCTGCACATAAAGCACTTGATACAGAAGGTACCGGTACAACTGGGTCACGAATGGCCAATGGCAGTTATTTTGGTCACCGTGCGCTTGAAAAAGAATTTGCCGATTTCTACGAATGCTGTGCCGGCATCGTGTTTACAACCGGTTACCAAGCGAATCTGGGTACTATATCAGGTCTGGTCGGTCGCGGCGATACAGTACTGATAGATGGTGACTCACATGCCAGCATCTATGACGGTTGCATTCTAAGTGGGGCGGAAATTATCCGCTTCCGGCATAATGACATGGTCGATATGGAAAAACGTTTGCGTCGTCTCGGGGACCGGACAAAAACCACATTGATCATTGTCGAAGGCATATATAGCATGCTAGGAGACCAAGCACCTCTGGCAGAGATTGTACAACTGAAAAACAAATACAGCTGCACACTATTACTTGATGAAGCGCATTCTCTGGGTGTTTTGGGCGAAACAGGCCAAGGCTTGGTTGAGAAAACAGGATTATTGAAAGAAATCGATTTTATCACAGGCACATTCAGCAAAAGTTTGTGCAGTATAGGTGGATTTTGTGTCAGCAACCATCCACAACTTGATCAGTTACGTTATATCAGCCATCCCTATATTTTCACCGCATCACCCTCGCCTGCAACAATTGCATCAACACGGGCCGCATTAAAATTATTGCGAAATGGCAGTGACTTGCGAAAGCAGCTCTGGAAAAATTGCACGCAACTTTATACACAACTTGATGCGGTAGGCTATAGGCTCGGTCCTGAGCCTGGTCCAGTGATTGCGGCGATACTCGACAACCCTCGTCAAGCGCTACAACTTTGGCATGGCTTATTGGAACATAATATTTACGTGAACTTGATTCTACCGCCGGCTGCTCCGGATGGAAAATCGCTAGTACGATGCAGCGTCAATGCTGCGCATACAACCGAGCAAATAGCTCATGTGAGTGAAACGTTTGAAAAACTATATCAGCAGTTTTTATCTGTCTAAGGATCAAAAAAAGAACAATGAATCCATAATATGTCCCCCACTTATACCAGCAATGAATTGGCGCCTATCGTAAACTGATAACGGGCCAACCATTCTTATCAGCATGCTTCTTTAATGTAGCATCAGGGTCAACAGCAACAGGATGCGTAACCTTACTCAACAGTGGCAGATCGTTCAATGAATCACTGTAAAACCAGCTTTGTAAAAATGATAACCAGGTAAGATTATGCTGATCCAACCAGTTCTCCAGGCGCTGAATCTTTCCTTCTCTAAAACAGGGAATGCCTGTGACCTTACCAGTAAATTCACCATCTTTTTCTTCCGGTTCTGTAGCAATCAAATTTGTGATACCTAAATTCAGTGCAATCGGCGTGGTTACAAAACTGTTTGTTGCAGTGATAATAATACAAAGATCGCCATCCAGCATATGACCTTCTATCAATTTGCGCGTACCTGGCGCAATCAATGGCACGATCTTTTTCTTGATAAATTCGCGCCGCCACTCTTCTAACTGATATCGTGGATGCCGTGACAACGGCTTGAGCTGGAAGTCCAGAAATTCGTGAATATCCAGTGTCCCCGCCTTATATTGCTCGTAGAATTCCAGATTTCGCGCTTCATGTAATTCACGATCAAGCGCTTTCTTTTCAATCAAGAATTGTGCCCATTCAAAATCACTGTCACCTGCAATTAAGGTATTATCCAAATCAAATAATGCTAGTTTCATGATAATTAATTATCTTTCTAAGATATTCCATGTAACAATTTCCTCAATAAAGGGATGGTAATTTGGCGCTGATGGACTAAAGAATATCTGTCTAATGCATCCAGTGTCATCATAAGTGATGGCAAATCTCGTTTGACATGGCGCAACAAATACCAACAAATTTCTTTTTGTAGATTAAAACCGCGCTCAATTGCATGCCTTTGCAAGGCCTGTATTTTTTCTTCCTCTGTTAGTTCATGAACCTGATAAACCAACCCCCACCCTAATCGTGTTACCAAATCTCGCCGAAGATTCAACTGCGCAGGCGCCAAAGCGCCACTTACTAACAGGAAAGTATTTCCATCTTCCCGTATTTGATTATAAATATTAAACAATGTTATCTGAGCATCGGCCCGCAAGCGCTCAACATCATCAATAGCCACACAACCGAGATCATCGGTAAATTGAAATTCCTGTGTTATTTCAGCGGGAAAATAGTAAGCGACAGATTCTCTTTGTAGAAAATATTCGATGACAGCTTGCAGCAGATGACTCTTTCCACACCCTAACTTCCCCCAGATATAAACAAAGCGTTCTTTTTCCTGAGCACGAATGATTTTTTTAAGCATCTGCAACAATTCAAGATTGCGGCCCGGCACAAAATTAGCCAGTGAGGGCCCCACTGACGGTTTAATATCTAGTAACAATTGTGTCATTGACTAAGCGGAAATTTGCATTTTCACTTTAAGAAGAAATTGAATTCCAAACAATCTGTTATTGTATTTAGCCAAACTGTTCAGCCTGTTAATTGTAAAAATCGCTTTCCAGATAGCGTTGTTGGATATGTCGCAGCCAAACCAATAAAACTGCACTCACTGGCAACGCCAGCAAAATACCAAAGAACCCAAACAATTGTCCGAACGCGAGCAATGCAAAAATAACCATAACCGGGTGTAAGCCAATCCTATCACCTACCAGCCAAGGGGTTATTACCATACCTTCCACTAATTGACCTACTGCAAACACAATCCACACCGGTATAACTTCAGTCCAACCTTGAAACTGCATGAATGCTGCTAGTGTAGCTAAAGTGAGTCCTACAATCGTTCCTAGATAGGGCACAAACACCAGAAGCCCTGCTACAAGCCCAATCGGTAAAGCAAATTCCAATCCAGCCAACCATAATCCGGTAATATAAATAATGCACATGATAAAAATCACGGATAACTGCCCGCGCAAAAACTGTGCCAAGATACGATCAGTTTCTCGCGCCAATGTAGCCACCTGATCATGCCAATAACGCGGGACTATTCCATCTATTTGTTTCACTATTTGATTCCAATCACGTAACAAATAAAATAGCACCACTGGAACAAGCAATAGATTCACAAAAAATTCGACAATTGCCATGCCACCGCTTGTTAATGACGGCAGCATCTTTGCAGCCATCCCACCAGCACTTTTCCAATGTTCGGACACAGCTTGTTTCAATAAATTCATGTCGGGTTGCAAACTCAGATTCAATCGGGATTCAAGCCAGGGTATGACTTGATTTCTTAAAATCTCAAGATATACAGGGACTTTATCAATTAGACGACTTGCTTCCTTTTCGAATAGCGGCACCATAACTAAAATCAGCGCCGCAAATACCCCTAATAGTAGAAACATGATTAATATAGTGCCAATTGTCCGTGGGATTTTATACGCAGCCATACGGGTAACCATGGGATTACAAATATAAGCAATCACTGCGGCCAGCAGAAAAGGAGTGAGGATTGGACTTAACAGATAAATGAGCACACCTGTCGCAGTAGCCAGCAATAGCCACCATAAATAATGTAAATCTTTTGATTGCGCTTCTACATTCATTCATCTTTCCATCAAAAATAGTTTTTTCGATAATGAATACGAAAATAAACTGGTGGAATCGCTACTCTACAATTCCAATACGCTGTTTTATACAGTGATTTTATCACCTCAAAATAATATCTGAGGCCTTTTATTTACAAAAAATAAACTACACTGATTAAAATCCTTTATCCCCCAAAATTAAACAGATTACTGGTATTTAGAACTGAAAATCCTTTACATAGAATGCACCCACACTTCAAGGTTGAATCCGCGAAGTATATTGTTGCCAAATTAAGATTAAGAAGTCTTTTTAAATGTAACACTCTTATTTGATTCAGAAAGAAGCTGCATTCGCATTACCAAGTTTGGAGATAACTTAGTAGTGATTTTTGAGGCGAGACATATGCCTGTTGTTTAAAAGAAGGAACCACATTGGTCGTGGCGAAGCTACAAAGTATTGACAACATCTTACATTTTCTGGCCGCACGGACCGAATGAGATGCGCATAACCATGGTTTCTTTTGTTTATTTTAACAACTTGATCAGTGATCGAGAAAACAACCTGGTTTACTCATGAATTTTTATTGATAAATTTCTTAAGAATGATTCGGAATAAAAAAGCCGGCACACCGGCTGTCTTGCGACAGTGGTGTACCGGCGTTGTTGCTAGTCTGCTTTTAGAGTCTGGTAAAGACTGGGATTACCGCACCAGCAATGCTGTTAATGTAACGATTGCCTTCCTCGTCCC
>DOOY01000298.1 GCA_003514765.1 Nitrosomonas sp.
ACGCCAACTTGGGACATTTAAGTTCAACAAATTGATCTTTCTCAAGGAAAGAGAATATAAAATAACGCTCACAAGGATGCCGAACGCTGTATATTTTCTCAACACCCTGTTAACACTGACAGTGGTTTTTGACCAAAACCGGAAGCCATCACGAAATCAGGCTGCCAACTGGCGACGGTTTCACGCGAGAGCTGCATCAGCGCGTAAAGATTGTAACCAACAGACACATGACAACCCTTCCAGACTCGACAAATACCGTTTAACAACCTGTTGAAAAAATTTATTGAAAAAATCGATGTAAGAATGAACAAACGAGAAAGCAGCGTTTAAACCTGTTACGTTGACAACAACGTGGCTAAATTATCTTCGTTGCTTGGTTTTTTATGCACCCAGTCTTCTGCTAACCATCTTCATATTTCCCGCCACTTTGAATGCAGGTCTCTTTAATGGTTGATGCGTTCCAGTCATGTTTTTTCGAACCAAGATAATAATGCTTGTCGAATACCAGTCCATCAGGGTCCTGATAGCGAATACAGCGCCCTATCCTATTTTCACCCGGACACCGCTTACCAGTAGTACAGTGCCTGGTTATCAACTGCCGATCTGAGGCAGACAACCTGTTCAAACGATATTCTTCACAGATACTCTGCCTTTTAATGCGCTCACAAATGACAAACGCTTTGGGATCTTCGTCTGAACTGCTATAGGCAGTACTTGTCAACATGACGCAAAACAATATAAAAACGATGAATGATAATAACAACCGAGTCATTGTTTTTCCTTCCTAACTTAACTTCAATTTCTCATAATCATACTGCACTTATATGAATCTACGAATTAAAAATGACGAACAATCATTAACTATCATGCTTGATGGCTTGTGGAATCGCTGCTTTTAAATAATAAATCATAGACCATAACGTCAGAAAAGCCGCCACATAAATCAACCATGTTCCAATTTCATGGGCATTAAAACCTGTCATCAGATCATCATGGTATAACAGCAAAGGAATAGCGATCATTTGTGCGGTGGTTTTTATTTTACCCAGAAATGAAACCGCTACGCTTCTGGATTGGCCGATATGCGCCATCCATTCACGCAATGCAGAAACTGCAATTTCACGCCCGATAATAATCAATGCAATCGGCGCACCCAATCTATCCAGATAGACAAGCACAATCAAAGCTGCTGCAACCATTAATTTATCTGCAACCGGATCAAGAAATGCACCAAAAGCGGACATCTGATTTAAAGCGCGCGCGAGATAGCCATCAAGCCAGTCTGTAATGGCTGCGCCTGCAAAAATGATGGTTGCAATCAGATTCTGCTGGGTGGGCGTCAACCAACCATCAGGCAAGTAAAAAATACCAACGAATAAGGGAATGGCGAGAATTCTGAGCCATGTCAGTAAATTGGGGAGATTTAAAGGCATAAAACCGAATGCCATACAGGCATCTATAAACAGGAATTAAAAAAAATTTTTTCTTGAATCATTATCTAACGGTATAAAATTGAAAACATACAGATGCGTAGTACAACAATATCGTTTATAAAGTATATTTTAATCAATGTAATTCCTTGTAAATTTTCTCGGCGAGTTTTCTGCTGATTCCTTCAGTTTTTGCAAGCTCTTCTATACTTGCCGTTTGCACACCTTTCAGGCCACCGAAACGTCCCAGCAATTCCTGGCGTCGTTTGGCGCCAATTCCGTTAATATTTTCAAGACTCGAGGTCGTCCGCGCTTTACTGCGCCGTCCGCGATGTCCCTGGATTGCAAAACGGTGGGCTTCATCCCGGATCTGTTGAATTAAATGAAGTCCTGCATGATCATTTGGCAATTGTAACGGCTTTTTCTGCTCTGGAAAAATCAATTGTTCCAAACCAGGCTTACGCGCCTCGCCTTTTGCGACACCTAGCAGATTCGCATCACTGATACCGAGTTCACCCAACGCTTCTTTGGCTGCATTGACCTGTCCTCTGCCGCCATCAATCAGGATCAAATCCGGCAAGCAGCCTTCGCCCTGCACGACTTTTTGATAGCGCCGGTTGAGCACATCGCGTAACGCCGCATAGTCATCTCCCGGCGTAATCCCCTTAATATTAAAATGGCGGTATTCATTATTACGCATGGCAAAATTGTCATAAACCACACAGGATGCAACGGTCGCTTCACCCATGGTGTGGCTGATATCAAAACACTCGATTCGATTTAAACCGCTAAGATTCAGCGCTTGTTGCAAGGCAAGCAGCCGTGCTTCCTGACTGGCTTTGCGGTTTATCATCTGTTTGAGTGCAAGTTGCGCATTTTCGGCCGCCATTTTCAGCCAGATACGCCGCTCACCGATTGGATTCTGATTAATCGTCACTTTATGGCCCGATTGTTCGGTCAGCAAATCTTCCAATACTTCACGCTGTATTTTTCGGTCGACGATAATCAGATTTGGCACGCTGCGGTTTATATAATGCTGAGCCAAAAAAGCCTCGATCACCGAAGAAAGATTATAGCCGTCGGCATTCTGCGGAAAAAAGCTTTTATC
>DOOY01000248.1 GCA_003514765.1 Nitrosomonas sp.
TCAAGCCAGCACTGGTAATGGGGCTTCTAAATCACAATTGCGCATCAAAGAAGCCGCTTACTATAAAGCGCTGGTGCGGGGGTTTACACCCGGGCATGAACTGGACGACTGGCTGGCAGCAGAAAAGGAGGAAAATCAATGAAAACGCAATCAAAAGAAATAACGGCAGGCAATCAGGACCAATGGTTTGGCAATTTTAATCAGGATGAGAGCAAGCCGGTTATTCTTATGCTTTCGGAAGACGGTGTAATACTCGATACCAACGATGAAGGCACAAGATTACTGGATTTTTCGCCGGGTCAAGCAAACAGGCTGCATATTTCCAGGGTGGTTCCGCAGTTGGCCGAAATTGATTTACTGGAAGACGGTGAGCGCGTCAATACGTATTTGCGTTTTCTTTCACGCATCGGCCGTCATTTTGAAGTAATCGGCATGAATGGTGCACATTTTTCCGGCGAGTTGTATTTCAACGACATCAATACATTTGATAAACATCAGATCATTGTCATGATCTATCCCATTCATAAAGAAACAAAACGTCTTCATGCTTAATCGCCTAGATTTTTATACTGAGCAAAAGAGGAGAAAAACATGTCTGAAGTCAATCAAGAAAATATACCGGTAACAACCGGCAAGAAATCAGTGATATCCAAACCATCTTTATGGCCGTCTCACCCATTTGCTGAAATGGAGCGCGTTTTCGATCGCATTTTTGGCCGCGGCCAGCCATCATTATGGCATCGGCGCGATACGCCATTGCTTGATAATGTATTTGAATTTGATGGACAACGGTTACCCAACTTAGATGTCATCGACAGGGAAAACGAAATGCTGGTGCGCGCTGAATTGCCGGGTATCGACAAAAAGGATTTGAATATATCGATCACCGATAATCTGCTTTCAATCAAAGGCGAATCCGGCAGCGAAACAAAGGAAGAAAAAGGCGATTTCTACCGGCATGAAATTTCCAGTTTTTCTTTTGCGCGCTCAATTAATCTGCCCTGCGCTGTCGATGACGCCAAGGTAACAGCGTCACTAAAAAACGGTATTCTGGAAATAACCTTGCCTAAAACGGAAACGTCAAAACGACGTAACATACAAGTGCAGTAGCCCGATACGCTGGCAGTGCTGCCTGGGGATGGTGGTTACGCTTTTTTACGGCAAACTCCACTCTACTTAGGGCAGCCTTCCAGATTGAAGTAAAAACGCATCATGCTCAGGCAAAAAACAGTTCTAACGCATACCTGAATTTTTGGTGTAATTCCGCAATTTTTTGAGCAGTGACCCGTGCGTCTTGTCCATCATCCAGCCAGCCTTTTTCAAGATAAAGCCCGCGGTTTAACTCTATCTGAATACAAGGTATCGGGTTGTTGCCATAATGCCTGGTGATATAACCGCCTGCAAATGGTTTATCGATCGTCAATTGATCTTCTTTTAGCGCGAAGGCGCGGCGCATTGCATTCGCCATTTGTTTTACTATTGACGGGCTGCAGCTTTGACCATGACGGCTGCCCAGGCAAATAGCCGGACGTTCAACGCCCTGGTCAGGACCAATGACAGGGCCGACTGCTTCCATGGAATGACAATCGAGCATGAGTTCGAGATTGTTATGCCGCGCAAGTATTGTCTGTATTTTCTGATGATAGGGATGATAATACTTTTCCAGCAAAGTATTCACCAGTGATTGATTCTGCCATAAATCATGGCGATAAATCCGCACACCGTGACAGCTTTGGCTTTTGATAATGCCGTCGGGATTGGCAGGCGGCAAATCTGCCGATGCACGATTCAAGTCTACATAAATACGCGCAATCGAGGCATCGACTATAAAAGCCGCGTCTTCTTTTATGCCATATATCTCGCGTGTAAATGCATCGCTGTCGGCCAGCATATCCCGCCTTGAAATAACGGCATGCGCCATGACCTCGGGCGGCATTTGATCGCCACCATGGGGAATAGAAAGCAAAACCGGGAATCGCGCCATTGTTGATGCCCTCGATCTATCTCATAACCCGGAAGCAAAACCATCTCTGCGAATTTCAGCAACGCCATGAAATAACTCGCTGGTCTGGCATTTGAGCACCGCATGCACAGCCCCGAGGTAAAATGAATATGGCTCTCGCAGGTCCATTTTGTAACCCACTGATTGCAGATAGTCCAGTACTTCCACCGGAAATCGATCAGCTTCTATGCTCAATGTACCACCGACCGAACAGTGAAACCTGGGGTAGATCATCGCTGTACTCATCGGCATATCACCATCGATAATATGCGACAAAAACTGACTCATGGTAGAAAAAATTCTTTCACTCCCCGGACTGCCCGCAACCAGCCACAATTTATCCTTATAGAAACAAATAATTGGCGCAACAGAACTCCAGGGTCTCGCATTGGGGCGTAGATAATAAGGATGCGAAGGATCTTTAAACTCCAACGAACTCATGTAATTATTATATAAAAACCCCAGGCCTGCAGCAGCCACCTTGGAGCCGTACACGAGTTCAATCGACTGCGTTATACCAATGGCATTGCCCTGATTATCCATGACTGACAAATGCGTCGTGTCGCTTTGCGCAGGATATAAGTCGTGCAGGGGCAAATCGGGATCGATCACGTCACGGATCGATGCCGATAATCTTTTTGCATAAATACTGCTCAACAGTTTTTTATCATCCGGTAATTGCGGATAAACATTGGGATCAAACGGGCGTTCCTTATGATTGAGCAGCGCTTTCCTGAATGCCTCCGCGATAAAATGAAATGACTTTGGGTCACGTTCCAGTAAAAACCGGGTTGGAAGATTCTTTAAAATCTGCAGCATTAACAGTAAAGTTCTACCCGCTGAAGGCGGCGGACACGTAAATACTTTTACACTCCGGTAATTTCTGTGCAACGGCCTTCTTTCCACTGGCCAGGGGATATATGCCAAGTCCTCTGCCCTTAGAAAGCCGTCATGCTTACGCATATCCTCATCTATCTGTTCCGCCACCACGCCGGTATAAAATGCTTTGATACCATGCCAGGCAATTTTTTCCAGTAATCTGGCCAGATCGGGCTGCTTGAAAAAATCACCGGCATCATAAGGTTGTGCGCCGTCTTTCAGGAAATACTGCGCGCCAGATCGTCCGGGGGCGCCCAAAAATCTTTTCAGTTCACGCTGTTGCA
>DOOY01000312.1 GCA_003514765.1 Nitrosomonas sp.
AGCTGGCCCACAGGGAGAAGTGTTTATTGTGTGGAGTAAAAAACGGCATACTTGTGTGATAAATCGGCATATTTTTAATGCTGCAACGGCAACGGCAACGGCAACGGCAACGGCAACGGCAACGGCAACGCAATAAGAATAAGCAATTAATAGTAACGTCCTATCATTTGCATCAAGTTATTCGTCCAAAAGTAAAGATATTCTTCGCACATAAGCAACCAATTTATTTTAGATCAAACACTCAGTCTTGACGCATGGGTAAACTAGCCCAGCAACAAGAATGAAGTCGATAATAATTATCATTTATATTAATATAACATGTCAAGTTTTTGTCTGAATGGGAATGAAAAGCTAGAAAAGTGAATCGGTCCGATTTTTCCGGAGATTTTTAGTTTGAATCAGGTGACGGGGTATGTGGATGCCTGTGTTTGACCCAGAACAGTGTGTACCAACTCGTCTCCTTCAATGCTTGATTGAACCATGTTCAAATTAAACTGAAAATGGTTTAGAGGCATAAAAATAATTAAGTATACTGTCCCTGAAATGCCTGTGGCTTTTTCCCCTTCACTGTGTATTTGAAGCTAATTGTGTTCGGTAAAAATGAGCGCGTTCGTATCGAAACCGAGTTCTTTCGATTTTTGAATAAATCGTTCTTTCAATGTTTGACTGATTGCCGGCGTTCTCGATAACAACCACAGGTATGACGTGTTATAGCCGGATACAAAGGCGTATTGATAATTTTCATGATCCAGATCAAATACAATGTAAGACCCGTAAAACGGACCGAAGAATGAAACCCTCAGATGTCCTTCATCGCGTTTTCCAACAAAATAAGCAATTCCTTCCGCTTCTTTCCACTCGTTTTTTTCAGCCGAAAAACCCCGGTTGATTACGTCGATGCCGCCGTCATTTCTTGACGCATATTCAGCCGTCACCTGACTCAAACCCCGTTCAAAAGAATGATCCAGCCGTGCGATTTCATACCATTTCCCCAGATACCGCTTTTCCTCAAAATCTGTAACGGGTGTAACGCCATCCGGCATGCCCGTGCAGCCGATTAGAGAAAATATTAAAAGTAAAAATAAGCTGATACGCATGTGATTTCTCTCAATGGTTATTATCAGGTTGACAGTATATTGAATTGATCATAATAGTGCTCCGATACATCAACGGCTAATGTTATTTAAACCAGTCTTGCTAAATACAGCATAAACAGCAGGCACCAGAAATAACGTAACGAAGAAAGTAAACAGGACGCCAAACGCGATAGTCACGGCCATTGGCGTAATTTTCTCGGCCTCATAACCCTGTGAACTGATCAGGGGCAGTAACCCTGCAAATGTTGTGACAGTGGTGAGGAATATCGCGCGAAAACGCGACCTTGCAGCAGTTAATGTGGCAGCCATCAACGCCATTTTCTGCTGCCGGTTTTTATTGATCTGAGCGATCAGAATGAGGTTGTCGTTAATGACAATGCCGCCCACCGCAAACAGCGCAAAATACGATTCCACCGATAACGGGATCTGCATCAGCACATGACCTGCTACTGCACCGATAAATCCGAACGGTATCGCCAGCATGATGATCAGCGGTTGCGTGTAGGAGCGTAGCGGTATGGCCAGCAGTGCATAAATGCCGAGCAAGGCCATTGTTCCGTAAAGCCATAATTCCGACATCGTTTCTTCCTGTTTTTGCCGCGATTGCCCGGGTTTGACCGTTAATCCGGGGAACTGAGCTTCCAGCTGCGGAATAACATTGACGCGCATATCGGCCAGAATGGTTTCGACATCGGCTTCGTCCTGGTAGACTTCGGCGCTTACCAATTGGAAGCGTTCGCGGTTGGTGCGTTTAATGACGGCATAACCTGCTGCGTACTCGGCCTCAGCAACCGTGCTGAACGGAACGCTGTCACCATTAGTGAGCCTGATCGGCATGCGCTGCAGATGATCCAGTGTACGTATACTTTCCAGGGGGAAACGCAGCATGACACGGATTTCATCGCGCTCCTGATAATAACGCTGCACTTCAAACCCAAAAAAACCATGACGCACCTGTTCGCTCAGGCTGCGCATCGTTAACCCGTAGAATGCGGCCGCTGGTTTCAGCTTAAGGTGCAGCTCGGGCTTGCCGGCCTGCATTGAGCTGGTGACGCTGTGTACACCGTGATATGAGGACAGTTTGTTCTTTAGCATTTCTCCGGCGGCACTTTGTTGTGCGGTGTCCGCTGCAATCAAGATCCATTCGATGGCTTTAGGCGGTTCATCGGAAGGTACGCCGAGGTTGCGCGGCCAGAAACTTTGAATGGTCAGTGTGGTATCTGCCGGTAATGCGCCAAAACGTTCCCGCCATTGTTTTTTAATTGTGGTAACCTGGCTGCGAATACGCTCGTCAACTGCCAGCTCAAGATTCACGAATCCCCAGTTGTCCTCGCTTAATGTCAGAATATGACGGATACTGTCACCGTTGTCACCGTCTGAAGCCGATGAACTGGCGTAATAGGCCGCATTTAGTTCTGTGCGGATTTCGTTGGCAATGCGTTCCAACCGCAAAATCTGCTCATCAACTCCGCCAAATGCTGTTCCGGCCGGAAACCTGAGTTCAGCATGCAGATAATAGTCGTCTACCGGTGTATCCAATACGCTGGTTATACGTCCCGACATCACCAGTGCAGCAGTGAACAACAGCAATACCGAAAACCCTGCAATCGTGATATAGCGCCAGTGCAGCGCAGTGCGC
>DOOY01000006.1 GCA_003514765.1 Nitrosomonas sp.
CGCCTGTATGATAATCGAAATTGAAGAATAATTGATTGTTATCGATTGATCGTTTCCACACAATCAGTTGATAAGCGACTGTTTGTTTCACATTCTTGTGTGATTACTTCAGAATCTTCAGCGATATATTCAACATATATCAATGCTATCGAAGAGACCAAAAAAACCAGAAACAACAACGTTTTATCACTCATACCATCTCCATTCCCAAAGTTTTGTTCTGTTATCAATCAAAATATACACTGTGATTTATATTCCGAATGACCGGCTGCGTTTTTCTGTACGAGCAAACCGTAATCACTATAAACGTGACAGCAGAAGTTGCCTGATTTCGGTATCGGTCAATACGACAGGATTGGTTTTCATGCTGCTGCCACGCGAATTAGCTATCACTTTGTCCAGCGCCGTCTGTTGCAGTCCATAGTGTGATAAACGCGGCAAATTCAACGCCTGCGTCCATTCCGTCAACAGCTGCACCAATGCACTATGGGCTGATTCCTTATCGTGAAAATGTTTTTGACAAAGGATTTCGGCTGCATGTGCATATTTAACCAATGCTTTATTTTCGGGTTCCCTGGCCTGCATGCTTTGGATGTTTATATCGGTAGCCGCCGCCACTAAAGTGCCGCATACTACGCCGTGCGGTATCGGATAAAAGGCGCCCAGAGGCGATGCCAGCCCATGCACCGAACCCAGGCCGACCTGCGCCAGCGTAATGCCTGAAAGCAAGGCAGCAAAGGCCATTTTTTCACGGTATTCCTTAACTTCGCCGTTTGTTATTTCATTTTGTTGCACGCACTGTCGATAGAGCGGAATCAATGCATCCCGCACAGCCTGCAAACCACTCAACGCCAACGCGTCAGTAAAGAAATTGGATTTTATCGACACATAGGATTCCAGCAACTGCGTTAACGCGTCCATACCATTGGCTGCAATCACGTTTGGCGGGCAACTGCTTAATAATTCGGGATCAACAACCGCATATTCGGCCACCAGTTTTTCATGACGGAAAGATTTTTTAAAGCCATCTTCTCCATGTACACTCAATACGGCATTTTTGGTAGCTTCACTGCCGGTACCGGCAGTTGTCGGCACAGCGATCAATGGAATGGCCGGCCCTTGGTATGGCAATTCCGGTCCGACGCCCTCCAGATAGTCCATAACCGAGCGCTGTAGTTTCAATAGACCCGCAAGAGCCTTGGCCGCATCGAGCGCGCTGCCGCCGCCGACACCGATCACAACATCAAAAGAAGTGCCGGCTAATGCCTTGACCGTATCATCAATCAAAGCCGGAGAAGGTTCCCCGGCAACCCTGCAATGCTCATAACCGATCGCGCGACGATTCAACGCATCAATGAATGATTGCCATCCAGATATATTTTTATAGGAATGCGCGCCCGTTACTAATAATATGCGCGTCCCATATCCGGCAGCAATATCCGGTAATTGGCGAAAAACACCTGAGCCAAATTCGATACGCGGCAATCTTGCGATGGAAAAATTTAACATTCGGCATCCACCACTGGATATAATCCATGATGTGCAACACCCTGACGTGGCTCAGCCATCCAGTCCGCCACCGCTTCGCGCCAGGCAAGATAGTGCTCAGTTGTTTTATGGGCGGCCGCATCCTGCTGCGTTTTATATGCTTCATAGAGTACGAATTTTGTCGGTTCTTCGGCGGACTGCAGAATATCGAAACGCATATTGCCGGGCTCCTGAATGGAACCTTCATGATTTAACCGGCAGGCTTCTTTGAACGCATCCACATTCCCCGGTTTAACTGAAACAGTCACAATGGTTACATACATATGTCTTCTCCTCTGTATGTCTATTGTAAAAGATACGCTGAACAGATAACAAAGCATACCATCAAATATTGTAGTAGTTGGATACCTTGGGATATAGTAGACAGTGTCGAAAACTTTTAACCGGCCGTTGAAAAACTATCTGCGTTGCCGCTGCGGCGTTAAAAACAGGCTCAGAATTGCGTATTTATGATGCAAAAAAGCCGCTTTCTCGCCTGTTTTTGCCGGGCAACCGTCTGCCTCGAGAATGTTTTTCAACGGCATGCAACTGATATTTATTGTAATTTCCATTTTTTTATTATGTATTTCCGGCCGCCGGAATGCCCTTGTCAATATGGCAATAATCCGTATCAAAAATCTACTGCTGCGAACCTATATTGGTTTTAATGAAGAAGAAATCAGTAAACTACAGGATGTTGTCATCAACATGACGATTGATGCTGATTTGAACCATGCTATAAAAAACGATACAGTCGACAAATCCTATAATTACAAAATTATTACTAAAAATGTGATCGCGCTTGTGCAGGAGCGGAAATTTAAAATGTTGGAAAATTTAACGCAAACGGTTCTGGACGAAATCATGAAAAATAAAAAAGTTCGTTTTGCCAGAGTGGAAGTCGATAAACCGCACGCACTTAGATTTGCCGAGTCTGTTTCGATCGAACTGGAAGCCGCACAGGATACAAAAAGTAAGGACTCAAAGTAATGGGAAACGATACAAACGTATGCATTATTGGTATCGGATCCAATATCAATCCCGAAAAGAACACTCGGGCAGCTTTGGCAATTATGAAACGGGAAATCGACGTCCAGGGTATATCCACATGGACTAAAACAGCCCCCATAGGCATCACCAGTCAGAATGATTTTATCAATGGTGCGGTTAAAGTTCGAACCGCCATGTCCCGGGAAGCATTTAAAAAATATTTGAAAAAACTGGAAAACAAATTAGGCAGAGATCGCTCGCTTCCAAAATTCGGCCCGAGAGTAATTGATCTTGATATTATTGTCTGGAATGACGAAATCGTCGATGATGACTACTACACCAGGGCCTTTGTCAGAGATGCTGTTCACGAGCTTAAAGACGAAGCATGATGCTGATAGCGCTCCGATTTCAGAAAAAATTAAATATTGCTGTACTTTCAATAAAAATAGCGCGTATACTCTGAGGTGTCGTATGGATTCAAGTTGTGGAACGGTACCGTTGAGTGGACTTTTTCCTTGATATTCGATGACTGCTTGTATGCCTAGGGCATGCAAGTGCAACTT
The DNA here is from genome assembly GCA_003514765.1 of Nitrosomonas sp. Classification (GTDB taxonomy): domain Bacteria; phylum Pseudomonadota; class Gammaproteobacteria; order Burkholderiales; family Nitrosomonadaceae; genus Nitrosomonas. Next base: position 3,081 of record DOOY01000006.1, read on the forward strand.
CATTATTCAATTTTTAAGCATTAAGGAAAATAACATGGCAACAGGTGTTGTAAAGTGGTTCAACGATTCAAAAGGTTTTGGTTTCATTACGCCCGATGATGGTGGAGAAGATTTGTTTGCGCACTTCTCTGCGATCCAAAGCAATGGATTTAAATCACTTAGAGAAGCACAACGCGTCGCTTTCGAAGTAACAACCGGCCCTAAAGGCAAGCAAGCGTCAAATATCCGTCCTGAATAAAACTTAACGCAGAGCGTTAAGCACTTTAAAAAACCCCGGTTTACCGGGGTTTTTTATTTTCTGAAATCATTCCCAGAGCATACTTTTTCTGCATAATCACAGTCTGGTTGTTCATTGCAAAAATCAAACGCTTTGTTTTCGAACATAAAATTCAGAAAGTCTGTATGGTATTTAACAGTTTACAACTTGCTAATTCTAAAATCGGCATTATGCTATACAATGTGTTCAAACAACTTAAAGATTACAAACGGAGTAAAAAATGCCAATCAGCGAAATCTGTAATCGGGAAGTTATCATCATTCAAAGAGAAGAGTCCGTAATGGAAGCAGCCAAACTGATGCGTCAGCATCATGTAGGCGATGTGATCGTGATAGAGGAGCAAAGCAATGTTCGCACGCCAATAGGGATCGTAACCGACAGGGATCTTGTGGTAGAAATCATGGCGACCGAATTAGACCCTGCTGTTATTACGGTGGGCGACATTATGGTCCCTAAACTCGTAACTGTTAAAGAAAGCACGGGCGTTTTCGAAGCAATTCAATACATGCGCCGCAACGCGGTCAGGCGCTCACCTATAATTGATGACCGTGGCGGATTAATCGGCATCATCACTTTGGATGATCTTTTGCAATTATTGGCTGAGGAATTAGCCGACCTGGCCAAGCTGACCAGTCGTGAAATCGACAAAGAAATACAACAACGCCCTTAACAGCCTGTTGGTACGTGCGGTCTACATATACAAACTAAAACCAATCATCTCAAAAAAACCGATATGGTTTTTTTGAGAATTGACAAAAAAATTCCGTGAGTTGATTGGCCGGACTATTTATGTCATAGTCAAAATGCTCCGACATAAGGCATTTGGCCTTATCCTGTCAATTAAGACAAATCACATACTTCAGGGAGAATATTATGAAGAAAAACCCAATTTACGCAAAATTGACCGTTGCAAGTATTGCAAGCTTGACCTTGACGATAATGGGTTGCGCATCATCAGGCGGTGGCGGCAACAATGCGCTTAGTACGGTTGATAGCGGTTTGTCCTCGGTTGAACAATCCGCACAGGCTGGACGGCAGGCTATCGCATCAGGAGCGGCCGCGGCGTCTGGTATGACAAATATGGCTGGCAGTGCGGCGATCGGACAGATTGGTTTGGTGGATGTCTTAACTCAGCAGCTGGGCATATCACAGCAACAGGCTTTGGGTGGTGCAGGTGCCATATTCCAGGCAGCGCAGACAGGCATGAACCCACAAGCCTTCTCAACATTGTCGCAATCGGTACCCGGCATCAATGAAATGCTGAACGCAGCCCCTGCGGTTCCAAATCCGTTGGGAGGCATGGGTAGCGGTGTATCCTCTATGTTGGGTGGTGCAGGCAATTCGCTCAATAGCGCAGCGTCACTCGCAGCCTCGTTTCAACAGTTAAATCTGTCGCCGGATATGGTTGGTCAGTTTATTCCAATTGTGACCAACTACGTACAAAATACCAGTGGGCAGGTAACGGCCAATCTGCTGCGTTCCGCTTTGGGTGCACCGTAACAAACGACATGTCTGAATCAAAACAAACAGGAAAGCAGTTATCAGCTGTTTTCCTGTTCAGAATTTGATCCCGCTGATTACTTCAAAATAAATTCTACGCGATTACCTGCGCCGCCATCACCCTCTTCAGTTTTCTGCATGCCTAAAACAAACAGGCGGTCACCGGAAATTTCCCCCTTGTTCAGCAGCCAGCTTTGCGCAGCAATAGCACGGTCTTGAGCCAGTTCCTGCATGTCATCTTCGCCGACTTCGATATGTTCAAGTAGAAGTTGCTTCATTTCTTCATCAGGCAGGCTTTTGGTAATGCCCAAAAAGTTGGTCGGCTTTTCAAAATCCGTTTCTTTATAAACAATTTCTAGAAATTCGCTGTATTCATCCGGTGTTAGTTTTACATTTGCGAGTGACCCGGCGGTATTCCCTTTTTTGGCATCTGCCGCCAGTTTTTGCGCCTTGACCTTACGCTGCAGGATCGCATGTTTTAATCCTTCAGGGTCGCTAACCGGATCAACATGACCGGCTATTTCCAGACGTAATGCAGGACGATCTTTGAGTACCTGAGATAATGCCTGCAACCGGCTCTCAGCTTCCGCTTCGATGGAAGCCAATCCAGGCGAAAAGGTTATTTCAGACAATTCCTCACCTTCTCCGAACATCGATCCAAGTAATGCAAAAGGTGCAGTCACCGCTCGAGTGATAAGATTGATAAAGGCATCCAGGACAATATCACCCAGACTGAATTGAGGATCGTCGATCGAACCCTTGATCGGCAAATGGATATCGATTTCTCCACGCCTGTTTTTGAGCAAGGCAATGGCCAGTTCGAGTGGCACCGACACTGCCTCCTCACTTTCAACACGATCGCCGAGTGTGAATTGGTCCAGAAAGACATTATTTTCAGCCGTTAGTGTGCCTTGCTCGATGTGGTAATGAATATCAACAGACAATTTACCTTTTTCAATGGCGTAGCCGACATATTTTCCAGAATAGGGACTAAATTGCGGCAAATCGATTTCTTTTGCCTTTGCTGTAATATCCAGCAACAATTCCGGGCCGAACGGCTCAATTTTGCCGCGAATTTCCAGCGGTGCAGTTCGGTCAATCGCGCCTTTGATATCAATCGTTCCTGTCTGAGTGGAATCAACTGGACCGATCTGACCGGTAAGTCCGGTCAAGTTTGCATGATAATTGGGTTTTACGAAGCGATCCTGAAAATCAACATTGCCCTGTTGCAACATGATTTTGCCGATATGTAACGGCATGGGTTCTTTTGCTTGCGTTTTTTCAGTTGCTGCCACTTCAGTCTGAGCCTGTTCATCCTCAGGTGCCGCCGTTTCATCCTGCCGCACGATTTGCTTGAGGTTCAGTTCGCCATTCGGCAACAACATTACACGCGCAAAAAAATCGCCCAGTTTTACTGCATCAACATTGATTTTTAACGGTTCATTGGCAAAATCCAGGCCGTTTATCTCCAGATTTTTCCAGCGCAACAAGTCCCTTTCCGTTTTTTGATCAAATACATTGAAATTTCCAAGGCGGCCGTCGCCGTTGACAACCACCTTGAGTGGTTCGCCATCGGCCTTAACAGCGCCCTGAAAGGACATATCACCGCTGGTCAACAATACGTTCAGAGCATCACCTGCCCAACCCTGCAAGGAAACCAGATCGACAGCATTCAGATTCAGATTTAAATTTGCGGCTAACGGCGACCAAGCCAGCAAACCATCTGCTTCAATGCTGCCATGCTGATTGACCTGCGCATCCAGCTTCAGATTAAGCGGCTTGATACCGCTGAGGTCGATATTCTCCACAGACAAGTTCAGTGGGTCAATCACCATCGGTGCAACATCTGCAAGCGATAAATCTGCATACTGAATTGCCGCTGCATTGAGCTTAAATTGTTTGACCTGAACAAGCCATTCGGTATTTTTACCTTCATCTCGCTTGTCTTCGATTTGTGCGGCGACCCCGGTACGTTCTTCATAGCGCGGTTTTCTTTCAGGAACCGGAATAACAGACGCTGCAGTCTGCGGTGTTTCCGGCAAAGCTTCTTGACTGGCCGCGAGTTTCAGCCACGCTTCATATTCCTCGCGAGACGGTTTTCTGCCAGGCCTGGGAATCGATACAGTGCGCATCTTGGGTGCGTCTGTTGACGTTGGAACTTCAGCATCTGAAGGCGTAAAAAAACGTGTCAGATCGATAGTGCCGTCTTTTTCACGATTAACAAACCCACGCAAGCCATCAAAGGTAACGGTGTTCAGAGCGACACGCTGTGCCGACAAATCAATTAACAGGTCATCGACTGCCAGCTTCAACAGCGAAAGCGCGGCTTCTTGCTTATCCGCTGAGGATGACAGAGGTAACAGCGTAATTTCACCCAAACGCAATACCAGCCGGGAAGGTTTTTGCCCGGTCAAATCAAACTGATTGAAACGCAGATGCAATTTTCCCAAATTAAACTGATAGGGTGCCTGCACAGATTCATTCTTGATAGCGACCTGCTTCAATTCAGTTTCGCCTGATAATGTTATTGCAGGTGCGTTGTCATTGAATTGGGTAAATGACAGCGTCAGATTACTTTCAAAATAACCTGATATCAAACGGATGCCGGTTGGAAACGGGACATATTCATCAAGATTCGTCAGGTTGATATGGTTGAGATTGAGCGATAATGTGGCCTCGCGTTTGTCCGTAAAAGGCCGCAGCTTTCCTTCCAGCGAAATGGGTGCGCCATTTATCTTGGCGTTGAAATGCGGCTCTATCCAGTTGGCTTTCATTTTGTCCAGATTAGCGACAAAGGGAATGGCAAAGTTAATTTCGGAGATAGCCTGATGATTCTGCTTAAAATGATCCACCCATTCAACATGACCATTTTTCAGAATAATATTGCTGACTGAAAAAAGTGCGGCTTTGTCTTCATCATCTTCGGAAGGCTGTGAGAATTTCTCAATCAGGTCAGAAAAATTAAATTGATTCTCTCCCTCTCGTGATAAACGAACGCGCAGCGTGTCCAGCGTAATCGTACTGATGACGGGCGCGCGTTGGGTGATCGATTCTGAACTGATGTCGATATGCAGCTTGTCAAATGAAACAAATGTTTCCGTTGCATCTGCACTGTTTTTTTTCTCGCCGATATGAAAACCATGAACAATCAGTTCCAGTGTGTATGGTTTGATTTCGATATTCTGCACGCTGACCGGGCGTTCCAGAAGTGCTGACAGACGCAGCTCCAGTTGAGATTTTGCATAACCAGGCAACCAAAAATAGCCCAGCAAGCCAAACAGGGCGACCAATACCGCAATAACGGCCACACCTACGCCTACACGCTTGCGCATGCTAGAACGAGTACCCGCAGTCTGCGTCTGAGATTGAATCTGAGTCATAACAGTTCCTTTCTGACTTGCTGGTTATGCAGTTTTCAACATGTCAATAATACTATTTTAATCATACATTTTATCAATAATGCGCCCCATCCTGTAGTCCGAGTAATTCAACATCGAAAACCAGCGTTGCATTAGGTGGAATAACCCTGCCGGCACCCTGAGAACCATACGCCATAGATGGCGGAATGATGAGCGTGCGTTCTCCGCCAACTTTCATCCCTCTCACGCCTTGATCCCAGCCTTTAATAACCTTCCCCGCGCCGAGCATGAAGGAAAAATGCGCTTTCCGATCATGCGAGCTATCAAATTTTCTGCCTTTATTATCCGGCGCGTTTTCATCATAAAGCCAGCCTGTGTAATGCACATTAACTGTCTTGCCGATAACGGCTTCCTCACCTTCACCTATTTTTCGATCAATTTTTTCTAACTGTGTACCCGATTCCACAGCTTGTTCCTGGTAAGCGACAGCAGATTGGGACACAAAAAACAGCAGCATGACAGCAACAAAACCAATTGAACTTAAAATATTTTTTCTTCTAAACATCATTCTTCTCCAAAAAATAATAAAACTTTATTCGAATCCTGGACTCTCATTCATGTATCATAACCCTAACATGAATTCATTCTTATAAACGACCCCTTTTTAGACGATTCTATTTATCTGGATAATGCAGTCGACTGAAAATAATGAAATAACCGCAAACAGACAGGATATGCTCGGTTCACAGACAGCAGGCCTGTTGCGCCTGCACCATTCTCCGTTGATTCGCAGTCTTTATCTGGGTGCAGGTTGCGTAGCCCTCATGCTGGGTGCACTGGGCGTCATACTGCCGGTTTTACCGACAACACCATTCGTTTTATTGGCGGCGGCGTGTTTTGCAAGAGGCTCTGAGCGCTTTCACAACAAACTGATGACCAATCGCCATACCGGTCCGATTATTCTTGAATGGCGCTTGCATCGCAGCATACCCCGCAAGGCCAAGCGTCTGGCTTATATCATGACTGCTTTATCATTCAGCATTTCAATTCTGATTGTTCCTGAATTGTGGCAAAAAATAATGCTCGCAACAATCGCCTGCATTCTGACTTTTTTTCTTGCGCGCATACCGGTCAAAGAGGCAGAAACCACGAATTCGGACTAACGCGCTGTTAAAAACAGCCCGTGTTGTTCCTGTAACGTAAAAGCAAACTCACGCGCATTTAGTTTATCAGCGCTAGTTGTTGTTTTTTGTTTATTCAGTCGTTCAGAATCTGTTTCCGGCAATTCTGGCGTCTGTAATTTTTTGTATCGACTGTCTTTAAAGCGTTTTTCAACAGCCTTCCAAAATTGACACTTTTTTCTGTGCCGCAAAAAAAATTACGATTCCATTTTTTTAAAACACGGACATCGCCTACAATATAGCCTTTTTGGTTCTCAATCTTATTTCATGGTATGAATCTATCGCTTATTGCGTTAACGCCGTTTCTAGGCGCCGGTTTTGTTGCAGTCA
>DOOY01000001.1 GCA_003514765.1 Nitrosomonas sp.
ACGCTGCGTAATGATAATAATTCATTAAAATATTTTGCAAAATTAAAGTGATGCCATAATGCTTGTCGTATTGGATTGCATTTCTGACGTAATGTATGGCGTCATTCCGGAGGTATAATTCCGGTTGGCATTTTTTAGAGACACTGTGCGGTCCTAACCACTGTCGGAGAGACGAATGATTAAAGTGCACCCTGAATACATTGTAGACGAAAACTTAAATAAGAAATCTGTAGTCCTGCCGTACGCAGAATGGAAAAACATCATCGAGGAAATGGAAGAGTTAGACGACATTCGTGCCTATGATCAGGCTAAGAATGAGACAGAAGACGAAACTATTGCATTCGAGCAAGCTGTTAAGGAAATAAAAAGCGGAAAGGTCAAGTGAGCTATGCTATCAAGATCAAGAAAAGCGCCCAAAAATCGTTGGCTAAATTATCACAGCTGCATCAAAGCAATATCATTAAGTCGATAAGAAATCTATCCAATCAACCACGGCCGCATGGATGTAAAAAATTGTCCGGTCGTGGGGCTTGGCGAATCAGAGTTGGAGATTATCGCGTGATCTATGAAATCGCTGATTACGAATTAGTCATTTTAATTGTCTACATAGGTCGCCCAGTGAAGTATATAAAACCAAAGGCTAACAATGCGGCCAACTCGCTAACTTTAAGTAAAACAAGTGATTTTCCTGCAATCCAGATAACCCGCAAAAAGGGAACCGAAAAGTTCGAGCTCGGTACGCGATCAATGGGTATCGATCTCCTGCAGTTTTGGCAGTGGTCGTCCTCAGATCTCACGAGTAATGTATTGCGAGGATTACTGGCTGAATTCATTGTCGCTTCGGCGCTGGATGTGGCTGAGGGTGTTCGCGCAGAATGGGACGCCTTCGATATTCTTACGGCAGAGGGTATAAAGGTCGAGGTTAAATCGGCCGCGTACATTCAGAGTTGGGCGCAAGTGAAGCCGTCGTTGATTCGATTTAATGTGCGGCCAACCAAAGGTTGGAATGCACAAACCAATGTGTATTCGACTGAGTTTAAGCGGCAAGCCGATGTTTATGTTTTCTGCGTTTTAGCGCATTTGCAACAAAAGTCAGTTAATCCATTGAATCTCAATCAATGGGAGTTTTATGTATTGAGCGCTAAGAAGCTCAACGAGTTAGTGACGCAGAAAACGATTTCACTTTCCCGTCTATTGCAATTGATTCCGAATAAAACGAGTTACGATGAAATTGCGTTCGCGGTTAAGAGCGAAGTATCGACTGCCCGCTAACGAATCATTCAGGCCGTTCGCTGCACATACGCGAACGCCGCACAGCACTCCTGTCGCCTGTTGTGCATATTGTTGCCAGAATTCTGTACAGGCTTGATACAGCACGGTAGGTTGGGGTGACGATAGGAACTCCAATATTTACCTTTAGAACATAAGGTTATCTATGCAAACAAATATTAAAATCCTGCTTGTCATTCTTTTCCTTTTTTCTTTCGGAATCGCCTCTGCGCAAGTGATCGAGCCGCCGGCGGTTGAGGTGACGAAAAATCGCACCGCGGTATCGATAACATGGCCGCCTGTTTTAAATGCAACGGGTTACCGGCTGCTGTATGCGCCTTATCCTTATACCGGTGCTGATAGCGTTCAGTCAGTCGACATGGGCGGTCAGACAGCCTTGTCGGTAGAGCTTTGGGATGGGGCGGCTTTTTATGTTGCGGTGACCGCGTATGATGACAGCGCCAGCAGCAACTTGTCGAACATTGAGCTGTTTTATCTTTCTGCAGCGCCGGTGCTTGATCCGGATGCGCTGCCTGTCACCGGTATAAACTGGTACAAACCACCGGTATCGATATCCTGGCAATGGCAGTTGAACGGCGAAGTCAATCCGGATTATCCGGTTGACTTGTACGATATCGACCTGTTCGATTCACCCGTGTCTTTGATTAATGCACTGAAAGCTTCAGGAAAAAAAGTCATTTGTTATTTCTCGGCTGGTTCGTATGAGAATTTCAGGGAAGACAAGGATAAATTCGATCCTGCAGTGCTCGGCAATACGCTGGATGGCTGGCCGGATGAACAGTGGCTGGATATCCGTGCGCTTAATGTGGCCGACATCATGGCTGAGAGGCTTGATCTGGCAATGCAAAAAGGTTGCGATGGCGTAGAACCGGATAATATGACTGCCTATTTAAATAACAGCGGATTTGATTTGAGTGCTGGAGATCAGCTGGCATTCAATAAATTTATCGCCAACGAGGCGCACAAAAGAAGCCTGTCGGTTGGGCTTAAAAACGATCTGGATCAAATCCCTGAGTTGGTGGATTTTTATGATTTCAGCGTGAACGAGCAATGCCATGAGTTTGACGAGTGCGATACGCTGGCGCCTTTCATTCAGGCCGGAAAACCTGTGCTGAATGCGGAATATCTGTAAAAATTCAGCGATGATGCCGATGAACGGCGAACGCTTTGCAATATGGCTAATAATGCGCAGTTCAGTACACTGGTGCTGCCGCTCGATCTGGATGACAGTTTCCGGTTGAGTTGTTTTTGATTTTTTTTTGCTGATTAGTATCAAGTATGATCAATGCGCTTTGCTCGTTGGCTTATTTATTTTTTTGAAAATCGTCCTGTTTTCATTTTCTTCCAAGATTCTGCTGTTCGATACTTCTTTGGTATGTCGCTAAAGCTTACATTGACATGCTGATTTGATGGCGATGTATCTGCAACAATCTGTTTAATAACTAATTTTATTAGTGGCATGAGTTTTGCTAATCTGTAGTAAATGGCTTGATATTTTTTTATTGCAGCCGTTTATAGAGTGAACAAATTAAGTGAGAAAGAAAATGAAAAATATAATTAAAACAGTAACAATACTTTTAAGTATGGGTTTGATCGGATCTGTGTCGGCAGGTCCTGTAACGTGGAATACGAGTTCCGGTTCAGCTACATGTTCCAGCGGTGTGGGAAACAGCTGTACGTTTACCGAGTCAGGCCATACGCTTAAAGCGCATGCCTATTCGACAACGAATAACAGTGGTTCAGGAGCATTTGAAAAAGCGACATTAACTGTCTGGAGCGGTGGACTGGGTGTCAAGAATCCTGATCAGAGCAATGAAAGTGGGAGTCCTCATCATGCGTTGGATGACAACGGCAGAGATGAACTGATTGTGTTTGAAAATAACTATTCAGGCTACGCTTTTACCGGTTTTGAAATAGGCTGGCGCTATAGTGACTCAGATATCAGCGCATGGGTGGGATCGCTTTCAGCAAATTATGACTTCACAGGGGTAAAGTTTTCCGATCTGGCAGGTTTGGGTTTTACAAAAGCTGATTTCAGCAATGTGCCTACGAATACACTGCGTTCACTGGGGTCAAGTGCTGGAAATTACCTGATTCTTGCCCCGCGTGATGATTCGAACTCGGAATATGTCAAGATCAGCCAAATCAGCGGTCAAATTCCGACCAGAATATCGGAGCCAGGTATCATGGCATTGTTCGGTATCGCATTTGTCGGTTTCTGGCTGAACAGAAGACGCAGCAT
>DOOY01000212.1 GCA_003514765.1 Nitrosomonas sp.
AGAAAAGAATAATGTCTTGGGAATAGCTCTAAGCCAACAGGCGTCAAAGAATAAATTTTGCCGGGTCTGCCGCCTGTGCTGTTCAGCAACGTACTTTGAATAAAACCGCTGCCGCTGAGGTTTGTTAAATGTTGATTAACAGCATTACGGGAAATCTCGAGCATGCTGGCCAATTCATCCACCGTCAATCCGTTGCGATGATGCAATAATACTGTTAACAGTGATTGTTGGCGTTCTCCTAAACTTAAAATTGCAGACATTATTTAGTGTAATTTTATCGTTAATTAATTTGATGAATAATTGTTTGAACTTTTGACATGTAAATATTGTAAAAGCCGTAATAATTGCAGTATAGTATACCTTTTTAATTTTTTAAGGAGTAAAAGGAAATGCTGACTTACGCGATTGTTATCTTTGCTATAGCGGCTGCTGGTGGTGTGTTTATGGCGACAAAAGTATTTTCTGGTCAACTGGCACCTTGGCCGTTATCGGTTGTCCACGCCTTGTTAGGCGCAACTGGTTTGATTATGTTAATTATGATGGTACTCGAAGGTACCGCTGCCGGAGCGGTCACAGCAGCGCTCGGTTTGCTTGTGGTCGCGGCGTTGGGCGGTTTTTATCTCGCGTCATTTCATATGAAGAACATTGTTGCGCCTAAGAATGTCGTTATCATTCATGCCGGTGTTGCAGTAGTCGGTTTCCTTATACTGTTGAGTGTTTTTCTTGGAGTGTAACGGGAATAATTATGAGACACCCCTTACATCCCATATTGGTTCATTTTCCAGTTGCCGCCTGGTTTTTCGCTACAATTGGTGACGTGCTCAGCTTGTTTCTAGGCGATCAGGTAGGCTGGGTTGCTGGGGTGTTGCTTGTTATCGGCACTGTTACTGCAATATTTGCGATGGTGCCTGGATTAATCGAACTTGCAAAAATTGACCAACAGAGTATGGCTATGCGCATTGCCAATCAGCATATGGTGCTTGCAATGACAAGCTGGTCATTTTATACCGTAAGTCTTTTTTTGCGGTTGGAAGGGAGTACGCTCACGCAACCCAGTCATTTTGCCATTATTTTATCCCTTGCCGGATTCTTGTTTTTATGTGCGGCAGGTTGGAAAGGCGGAAGGCTGGTTTATGAATTTGGAATAGGCGTTCAAAGACCCCAAAAATAAGCCGCTTTTGTTAACGCAAATTTGTTAGCGGCTTCTGCTTCGTTCCACATCAATTGGCGTAACAGGACTACCTCTGTTGCCCCAGGTGTTTCTGATAAAAGTGGCTACAAGCGCAATCTCTTCGTCGTGCAGAATTTCTTGGAATGGCGGCATGCCATATGGACGTGGGTTGCCTGCTGTTGTAGCCGGATAGCCGCCCTCCAGAATGCTGCGAATGGTATTCAACGGGGAAGCCATGACAACGCTTCGATTACCTGCCAGCGATGGATAAATGCCTGGTGCGCCTTCGCCCGATATACCATGACATTCCTGACAATATTTTTCATACAATTGCTGACCTTGCGAGAGATATTTCTGCATATTTTCTGATATTTCTGGAAAAACAATTTCAGGTGCGCCCCCTGCGCCGTTTTCTGCAATAGCTTTCAAATAAACCGCCATCGCGCGCATATCTTCTGCTGATAAATACTGAAGACTTTGCCGGATAATGGTTGCCATCGGACCTGAAGCCACCGCGCGGTTTGATATGCCGGTAGCCAGCAGCTCGGCAATTTCTTTCACTGTCCAATCACCGCTACCCGCTTCCAGACGCGAAGTCAATGATGGCGCGTACCAATTCATGCCCATTATTTGCCCACCTGTTAATGCATCATTATCACTTCCCCCCAGAAAGCCACGACTGGTGTGACAGGCATTACAATGGCCAAGTCCCTGCACCAGATAGGCGCCTCGATTCCATTCTTCATTTTTGGATTGATCTGGAGCATATACTCCTTCCTTGAAGTACAGTACGCGCCAGATATACAGAAGTGGTCTGAGATTATATGGAAAATTAATTTCATGCGGCGGGTTGGTTTGGGATACTTCCGGTAAGGATTGCAGATAGGCAAACATCGCATTGGCATCCCGCCGCGTTACTTTGGTATATTCGGTGTAAGGAAAAGCCGGGTAGAGCAATCGTCCATCACGTGATTTGCCCTGATGCAGCGCTTGCCAGAAATCTTCTTCAGACCAGTCACCTATACCCGTTTCACTATCGGGTGTGATATTGGGCGTTACAAAAATTCCGAATGACGTGGATAAACGGCGACCACCTGCAAACGGTTGACCGTCCGGGGCAGTATGGCATCCCTGGCAATTACCGGCGCGTGCAAGATAAGCGCCCAGTTGTTGTTCAGCAGAATCGCCGGATTTTTCCTGAAAGGAATCGGATGCCATGATTTCTGCTGCAGGCAATCCCCACAAAGCACACCCAAGCAATAAAGTGACAATTATTCGATTGGTAATCAATATGCTGATAGGGTATTTCATTTTTCAGTATCTACCAAAACAATGCTGCTGCAACGATCAGCCAATTCGGGCGAGAGCGCTTCGGCCGGTCCGGGTTTTCCGGAAACCGGTCTTGTCGCGAGCCATTTTGCAATCGCAATAATTTCATTATCGGTTAGTTTGTTAGCAATTTCTGACATGCAATCGGATACTTGACCGCGAATTAATCCGCCATTACGCCAGCTGCCAAATTGAGCAGTAATATAAGTGCGGGATAAACCCAGCAACCCTGGTATAAACGGTTCTATGCCCATTAAAGCCTCTCCATGGCACGCACTGCATGCCGGAATATTTCTATCTGAAAATCCGGAAAAAATGAGCTGTTCCGCCAGCCTAATTTCATTAGATTGCATTTTTATCTGTTCGGGTGGTGAGGCCGGTAACTGCAGCATCGAGAAATAATGCGCTATTTCCATCAGATAGTTATCTGACATATTTTCTAATAAAACAGCCATCGGCTGGTAATGGCGTCGACGATCTCTGAAATTACGTAGCTGATTGAATAAATAACCTTTTGGCTTGCCGTTTATACTCGGATAATAGGCATGTTGTTCAATTTTATCTTTATCACCATGACAAATGGTACATGATTTTACCCGTTCAGCCATTGTGTCCGGGACATTGTTTGCAGCAATTGCCGCAGGCATCGTTAAAAGAAAGCCAATAAAAATAAAATGTATCATGTTTTGCATTCCCGTACTATTCAGTATCATTTAACACGCAGTTGTTGTTGAAATAGAAAATTACAAAATAAATATTTTCTCTTCAGGGGATCATTATTCAAACTATCAGAATCTAAAATTATATTGCACATAAAACAGATCCGAAGCAACACCGGGTCTTTGCGTTTCCAGGTAATCGCCACTGAACAGTTTAGAGTAACCAACCAGCACATCCTGATGACGGCTTACGTGGAAGTTTGCACGAAAATCGATTTCATCACCCACATGGCTGCCTGATTGACCCGTTGGATCTCTCATGGTCGCGACGCCGCCTGCGTTATAGAGGTAATCCCGTTCGTTGGCCAGGTAGTAGCGATGATATTGCGAAATGAATGTAAACCATGGCAGCGGATTCATTGTGATCTGAGCATTGATATCATGAATATTCTGACGCCCAACCCGGTCCATGAATCCCATATAGTAATGACCAAACGGGAAAAGCTGGTTAAAGGTATTGCTTCTGCCATCGTTCGGGTTGCTGTCTCCGGATGCGAAATCATAGCGTATCCATACGGC
>DOOY01000183.1 GCA_003514765.1 Nitrosomonas sp.
CATGGGCGGCTTTTTTAGTGCTTGTTGTACTTTTACTTTTATTAATATCAGCAATAAAGTACTAACGCTTGGAAAATTGTTTGCGCCGCCTTGCTTTACGCAGGCCAACTTTTTTTCTTTCAACTTCACGCGCATCACGTGTAACAAGACCAGCCTTACTTAATACTGGCTTAAGTTCAGCATCATAGTCAATAAGTGCGCGCGTAATCCCATGGCGTACAGCTCCTGCCTGTCCCGACTCACCCCCACCGTGAATATTCACCATAATATCAAACGTTGTCAGATTATCTGTAAGTTCTAGCGGTTGCCGAACAATCATACGCCCTGTTTCACGTGAAAAAAACTCATCGACAGGTTTGTTATTAACAACAATTGATCCTGTACCAGGCTTGATAAATACACGTGCTACCGCACTTTTCCGCCGACCGGTTCCGTAGTTATATTGTGTACTCATAGCTTAGCCTCTGACTTCAAGGAGTTGTGGCTGCTGTGCTGCATGTGGATGTGTATCACCTGTATACAATTTAAGCTTTTTAATCATGGCATATCCGAGCGGCCCTTTTGGCAACATGCCTTTAACTGCCTTTTCCAACGGTCTTCCAGGAAAACGCATATGCATTTTCTTGAAGTTGGTTTCATATAACCCTCCAGGATAACCTGTATGCCTATAATATTTTTTATCTTCCGCCTTATTACCGGTAACGCGAAGTTTGTCAACATTAATCACGACAATATAGTCACCGGTATCAACATGTGGTGTATAAATGGCTTTATGTTTGCCTCGCAATCGATGTGCAATCGCTGAAGCAAGCCGCCCCAGCACTTTATCAGTCGCATCAATTACAAACCAGTCATGCTTTACTTCATGTGGCTTAGCTGAGAATGTTTTCACAAAAACCTATATCCTGCAAATTCAATAAGAGGCGGCAATTCTATTTCAGTCGAAGCAAAAAGTCAAACAAAGTAATAACTGACTAAACATATATCAGCTGGAGTATAGACTCCAAGGCAATCATGGTTATAATTAGATTTTTACAGCATCAGCGTCAGCCAGACCCCAAAAACTATTGACGTTTATAACGAGGGACAACACTTGAAAGACAAACCCAAAAACAATTCCCCGAAAAATTCATCCACTGAATCCGCTGTTTCCAATTTCATTCGCAGTATTATTAATGAAGACAATCGTACCGGCAAATGGCAGGGGCGTGTAGAAACGCGCTTTCCACCGGAACCTAATGGTTACCTGCATATTGGGCATGCAAAAAGTATTTGCCTGAATTTTGGTATCGCACAGGAATATAACGGTATCTGTCATCTACGTTTTGATGATACCAACCCCGAAAAGGAAGCGCAGGAATATGTCGATGCCATCTGCGATAATGTGCTCTGGCTGGGTTTTGACTGGGGTGAACACCTATATTATTCCTCTGATTACTTTGAACAATTATATTCTTTTGCGGAATATCTGATTAATCAGGGCAAAGCATATGTCGACAGCCAAACGGCCGATGAAATACGCGAGCAACGCGGCACTTTAACCAATCCTGGCCAGAATAGCCCGTACCGCGAACGTTCCACTGCAGAAAATCTGGATTTGTTTCGACGCATGAAAGCGGGTGAATTTGCAGAAGGCGCGCATGTGTTGCGCGCAAAAATAGACATGGGGTCACCCAATATCAATATGCGGGATCCGGTCATCTATCGCATCCGCTACGTACACCACCAACGTACGGGAAACAAATGGTGTATTTATCCCATGTACGACTATACCCACTGCATTTCCGACGCACTTGAAAACATCACCCACTCGTTATGCACGCTCGAATTCGAAGATCACCGTCCGCTTTATGACTGGGTGCTGGATCAACTGCAGCAAAAAATACCCTGCCATCCACAGCAAATCGAATTCGCCCGCTTGAATTTAACCTACACTGTCATGAGTAAACGCAAGCTCATCGAACTGGTTGAGAGCAAGCTTGTCGATGGCTGGGATGATCCACGCCTCAGTACCCTCGCAGGTGTACGTCGACGCGGTTATACATCCCGTTCAATTCACATGTTTACCGAACGTATTGGCGTCAGCAAAGCTGATTCCTGGATAGACATGGGAGTATTGGAAGATTGCCTGCGCGAAGATCTGAATGAATCTGCACCACGCCGCATCGCTATTTTGAAACCTTTGAAACTGATTATTGACAATTATCCCGAGGAACTGGAAGAAGACTGCTTTGCGCCTAATCATCCACAAAAACCGGAATGGGGAAAACGCGTTGTTCCGTTCTCAAAAATAGTGCACATCGAACAGGATGATTTTATGGAGCAGCCTGTTAAAGGTTATTTCCGCCTCGCACCCGGTGAGGAGGTCCGTCTGCGCTATGCCTATATTGTGAAATGTGTCCAAGTAGACAAAAATGCACAGGGCGAAATAGAAGCCATACATTGCACTTATGACCCGGACACTAAAAGCGGCACGGATGGCGCAGCTAAGCGCAAAATAAAAGGAAACATACACTGGCTTTCGGCAAAACATGCAAAAAAAGCAGAAATTCGCCTTTATGACCGCCTGTTTACCGACCCCTACCCTGATAGCGGGGACAAGGATTACAAAACTTCCCTCAACCCGGATTCTAAAACAACCATTGACGCCTATATTGAACCGGCTCTATTTAATACCGATCCGGAACAATGCTTTCAGTTTGAACGCAATGGTTATTTCATCGCCGACCGCATTGACAGCCAACCTGGGAAACCCGTATTTAATCGCGCAGTGACATTGCGCGATTCATGGGGAAAAATTGCCGGTACCTGATGCTCGTCTGATTCTGCTGCACATATCCAACTGACAGCTATACCAATTGAATTAAAAGCATAATAAATAACACAATCATCACAATGGGAATCACAAAACTCATCCAATCTGAAGATGAGCCTTTAGGGCTGTTTTCCATCATATAACGGGCTCTTGGGAAGAGGAATATTATGAACATTACCAAAGCCATAGCGGCGACTATTTTCATCCAGTCCATATGCTTATAACCCTTTACTCGAATTATTAAATAGCATGCATGCACCCAAAAAACAAAACCCCGGATTAACCGGGGTTTTGTTCACTGATCAAAGCATATGCAAGAATTAATCATCACCACCCATAATACCTAAAATCTGCAACAGGCTGATAAAGATATTAAAGATAGTCATATACAACCCGATGGTTGCCAAAATATAATTGGTTTCGCCACCATGAATGATACGGCTCGTATCATGCAAAATGAAACCGCTCATCAGCATGATTACTACAGCAGAAATCATCAATGACATCGCTGGAATTGCCAGGAAGATATTGGCAACTGCAGCAAGCAATACCAACAGAAAACCCACCATTAAAAAACCACCGAGGAAGCTAAAATCCTTACGTGTAGTCAGTACGTATGCTGACAAACCCATAAAAATTACACCCGTACCACCCAACGACAGCATAATGATATTACCGCCATTAGGCAGCGATGCATACATGCTCAATATTGGACCCAGTCCAAATCCCAAAAGGCCGGTAACAAGGAAAACTATCCCAATACCGGCTGTTGAATGCGCAAAACGCGGCAAAACGAACATAGCAATCACCATGCCGCCAATCACTGATATTAAGTAAGTCATCGGTGGCATGTTCATTGCCATAGAAATTGCCGCAGTAAAACCGCTAAACACCAATGTGAGCGATAACAGCATATATGTATTACGCAATACTTTGTTTATTTCAATTCCTGATCGTGCTTTTCGACCAATTGTTGAGTAGTTTTGATTCATTATTAAACAACCTCCTATTGATAATTAAATACCAAACTATTCTACCAAGTAAATAGGACTAACAAACAACATCTTTAGTTCAAGCATATCATGAAAAACCATGATCAGAGTGTGAGTATAAGATAAATCTTAGTGCGCGTTAAAATAGAATTGTAAAAAAAGTAATACTGAAAAACGATTGCCATCCAGAAAGCTGCAATTTTTTTGCTTATTTATTTTTGCGCCCAACTATTATTGTTGGTTTGATACCACCAGCCAGGTCTTGCCATATTAATCCAACGCTG
>DOOY01000253.1 GCA_003514765.1 Nitrosomonas sp.
CGTTGATTTGGCCAACCTTGGCACCATCCGTATCGATCATCAAAATGCCGCGACTAATCGTTTCTTGCAGGCGTGTGCGTATGCGATCGCCGCGATAGATTTGTGCATCAATGGCACGCTGCACGTCTTCACGTTTCACGACGGATTGATTCAATTTACCGGCATAGTGGTCGGCCTCACACAAAAGATCGGCAATTTCCATCACATTGATGGACAGTTTTTCCGCATCACCCGCCAATCGCGCGCCATGTTCGATAGTACGTGCCACAGCCAAACGTTCAAATGGCCTCAGCTGATGACGATGCAACAACCCCGCAATCATTTGTGCATAGACACGCTGATTTTCATCCGTGCGCTGCATGCGGTCATCAAAATCCGCTGCAATCTTGAATAATTGTTTGAACTCAGCATCATATGCATGCAATAAATAATAGAGCGTTCTATCGCCAATCAAAACAACCTTGATGCGTAAGGGAATCGGTTCGGGTTCAAGACTGACGGTATTGACAACACTGTAGATCTGCCCAAGTGATTGAATTTTAATTTGCTGGGAAAAGAGTGCACGCTTGAGACCTTCCCATGCATAAGGCTGCATCAACAACTTGATGGCGTCAATCATCAGATAGCCGCCATTGGCCTGATGTAAAGCCTCTGGCTTAATCAGCGTAAAGTCGGTTTGCAGCGCCCCCATATGAACGGTGTGTTCAACGGCACCAATCAGATTGGCGTAATTGGGCAGATCAAGGAATACCACCGGCACGCCGCCATCATGCTGCGTATGATCCACAATAATATTTACCTCGTAGCGTCTGAATGCCGGCATCTTCATGAGCGGCACATGCATATGCTCTGACGCGTCTTCTTCACGACGAAAGTTCTGCAGGTTATTAATAACATCCTGCTGCACAGCTTCAAGATAGGCCTGTATCACTTCGTGATACTGATATTTGTTTTTTAATTCATCAATTAAATGACCGGAAGCAAACATGACAACTTCACGATTGACTTCTTTGATTTTATTTCTGGCTTCCCGCTGCCACTGCGGCTGCATACGCAAAATAGCGGTCAGTTTTTCCTCCAGCCCATTGATGGTTGTCTCGATTTGCCGTTGTTCCTTTTCAGGCAATGCATCAAACTCTTTCGGCTTAATCACTTCGTTATTCTTTACCGGCGCAAACGCAAAACCATGCGGTGTACGCAACAGACGCAAATTGCTCTTTTCAGCCTCTTCATTCAGCGTGCTGAAAGCCGACTCAATCGTTTTTTTAAGTTCATCGTCAATTTCCTGCAAACGCAAATGGTATTCATCGGTTTCAAATGCGCTTGGAATGGCGCTGCATAAGTCTTCCACCAGCTGGTGCATGTCATCACGAAAAATTGTGGCATGCTCGCTTATCAGGCTGATTGCGATCGGTTCAGACGGCTTCTCAAAATTGTTGACATAAACCCAATCCGGCGGCGTTTCCCTTGATCTGGATTGGGATTCGAGATATTCACGCACCACTGTATGTTTGCCGAGACCGGTTGGTCCGAGTACAAACAGATTGTAGCCCTCATGTTGAATATTTACACCGAGATGCAACGCTTTTATCGCGCGATCCTGACCGATAATTGCCTGCAAATCGTCTAATTGATCTGTGGTGTCAAAATCAAGTTGATCGATATTACAGGCTGTATAAAGTTGATTCGAGGCAAGTGGATTGATCATAGTCCGGATTTAATTTTATAACAGGTCAACGTATTACTTTGAATGCTCGCTGTTTTCCAGCTTCTTCTGATAAGAATCGTAGCTTTCGCGCGGCGCACACTCGGAGGACAATTCTCTTTCACATTGCTGCTCACCAATATTTTGCACCGTTTCGTATCCCGTCCTTTTCAGTGTTTCGATACTGCATGCGCCCATATTCACAATACCGGCACAGACAAACAGAAAAAATAATTCTTTTCTCATAGCTGCTCTTTCAATTTTAATTGATGCATTCAATCATCTTCCGGCTTAACCAGCGTAACCCAGGTATTTACGTGTTTAGATGCAATACCTCAATCAGTCTTGCGTCCGGAATTCGCCAGATGTTTATCGATATCCGCTTTGCTAAAGCCAATCTCACTGGCGACGCGATGGGCATGACTGATACGGGAAATACCTGAAATCATGCGATGTGTCGGGCCTTGCTCTACAAATTCCACCTGCAGGTAACGGCCGATACCTTCACTTTGCAGGCGCTCACACAGTTCATGATTATGCGTTACCAGCAAGGTACTTGAACCCAGCTGATGAAAACCTTTTAAAATATACTCGGATAACGTCATTTTCTCTTCAAAAGTGGTCCCTTCTGACAATTCATCCAGCACTACAAGGCTGCGCGGCGTTGAATTGAAAAAAATTTCACGCGTGCGTTTCAACTCATGTCCGAAACGACCCATACCCGCTTCAAGTTGCCCCGGATCAGGCACTTGGTAATATATATGCTCAGCCGGAACAAGTTGCGCAGATGTTGCCGGAATGTAGCACCCTATTTGACCCAGCAGCTGGATTTGCGCAATCGTTTTGCAGTAGGCTGTTTTGCCGCCGCTGTTTGGGCCGGTGATAATGAGCAATCGGCCAACGGTGTCCAGCCTGATTTCATTAGGCACATAATCCGGATTTTCTTTGATCAGCAGAGGGTTTTTTGCATTATCGACAATCAGCAGATGATGTTGCTCATCCAAGACGTCAGGCAGTATCATCTGCGCCGCCCGGTTATTCAACGATTGCCGATAACGGTGAAATGACAATAATTCATCGAGCATACCCAGTGCATCCAGCGTTTTGGCTAAATCTTCACTTTCCCTGTATTGTCTGCGCAGCGGATAAATCACCGAGTCGCGGTCGGATGCGCCCATAGCCAGCAACACAATCGGAAAAACCGGAACGGTTAAAACCAGAATGCCATAACCGATGTAAGATGCGCCTAATTCGGGCGCCAAAAATTCAAAGAACAACATAATCGCATAAACAGCAGCAATAAACACCAATGCTGGCACCCATTTAAAAATGGACGGACGAAACCGCGGCAATGGCAAAAATTTCGGTTTTTCCTGACGTGTTTTAAATTTATCATTTGAAAGGAATACTGGCCCTTGTATCAACTGATAAATGCGCGTCTGATCAAAACCCTGAATCGCCTGAATGAGATCCTGCAAATAGCCGCTTTTCGGTTGCGGCAATGTTTTGGACGCCGCTACCATATCCACGACAAATTCCGTGCCTTCTCTATATTGATGATAACCATAGCCACCGAATTCAAGCCTGCCTGTTCGCTCGGCCGGCACATCCGTCGTGAGTCCTCCGGAAAATTCACCGTATAACAGATACTTGAGTTCATGTTCATTTTTGGCTCTTTTTTCCACATAATCCATAAGCGCTTCACGCATTTGCGGATTCGATTCAATCTCTTGTAATGCCATCTGTTTTTGTTGCAAAACCTGTGCATCCGGCAGTGGCCGCACAAACGAACGGTAAAGACACATCCGCCCGGTTTCCGTCCGGGTTTGATCTATCTGGGCAAACAACTTTTCAGCCTCAATAGCATCATAGGTTTTAGGGTCAAGCACCGTATAATTGTTTTCAGCGGGCCGCAAATCTTCCATGCTGGCGGGCCGGTCACTGTCAGACAGGATAAATGGATGACGCCAGATCGGCGTATTGAGCGTGGTTTGGCTGGAATTATTCATATAATTTTTTAATCATGCACAAGTAGTATTCATTGAATGTGTAAAATACAGTATTTAACTGAAACGCTTATTATCC
>DOOY01000335.1 GCA_003514765.1 Nitrosomonas sp.
CGGCTAAATAGACAGCAAGAAATCCTGCAACACACAATTCTGCGTCATCTGGAAAACCGCATGCAGCGAATTGACTTGCTAGCACACCGCCTCATTCATCCGGGCGAACGCATTAACAATCAATTCGTGCACCTTCAGCATTTGCGCGAACGATTGTCCGGCAACTGGACTTATCAAATCGAAAGAAAATTATGGAAAATCAAAGTGTTTCAGCAACACATTTTATCAAAACGCCCTGACTTCATTCAGTTAACCGAACAAAAAAGCAGATTGACCGCACAGCTGCATCAGATCTTTTCTCACCACCTTGATACCTTGGTCAGTCAATTACAGCACCAGCAGGTCAAATTAACACACTTAAATCCCCAATCGATCTTGGATCGCGGGTACAGCATTACTTATTCTCTGCAAGGTGCAGTCGTACGCAATGTGAATCAAATCCATATAGGCGATAAAATTCAGGTAAAATTCGCCCAAGGGCAAATCAATGCAGCAGTAACAAAAATCAAAAAAAGATAACTGCGGAAAAATCCCGGACAAGCGAACAACCCGATGATCAGTTAAACTCAACAACTCCCAAAAGGAAAACTCTATGCATAAAACCTTTCTGTTACTGGGTGCCATCAATACCTTTTTTTGCATTGCTCTGGGCGCTTTCGGCGCGCATGGCTTAAAAAACATACTCAGCAACGACATGCTGAGCATATTCCATACCGGCTTGCAATATCATATTTATCATGCGCTGGGTCTGCTGTTTATTGGATTGCTACTGCTGCATTATGCCAAATCACGCCTTATTGAGCTGTCCGGCTGGCTTATGCTATTGGGCATCGTGCTGTTTAGCGTAACCCTGTATGTTATGAGCCTGACCGAACTACGTGTTCTGGGTATGATCACACCATTTGGCGGCGCATCCTTCATGATCGCCTGGATCATATTGGCCGTTGCGCTATGGAGAGAAAAATAACCATCATCCCTGTCATTGTCTATTAAAATCTGTTGAAATCTGATTCATTGCAATTTTTTGCACCCTGTCCGCGAGGGCTGGAATGTGTATTAGCCGAAGAACTGACAAAAACAGGCGCCCAGTCAATCAAGTCAGCTAATGGTGGCGTACATTTCAAAGGAAGTTGGCAAACCTGTTATCAAGCCAATCTAGGCAGCCGTATCGCGAGTCGTGTTTTATGGCAGATAGCCAAAAAAACTTACCGCGATGAACAAGACATCTACAACACGGCTTATGCATTCTCCTGGCATGAATGGTTCTTACCCGAACTGACCATACGCGTCAATCTGGCCGCTATTAAATGTCCCTTGCGCAGCCTGGATTTTATTACGCTGAAAATCAAGGATGCCATATGTGACAAATTCCGCAAGACAACCGGAAAACGCCCCAGCATCAACACCTTACAACCCGATATCCGTATTCATGGCTTTCTGGATGCACGGGAATTTACGCTGTATCTGGACACCTCCGGCGACGCTTTATTCAAACGTGGAAATCGGAAAGTAGCTGGCGATGCCCCTTTACGTGAAAACCTCGCAGCCGGCATCCTGCAATTAACCGGCTGGGAACCGGGAACACCGCTACTCGACCCCATGTGTGGCAGCGGTACTTTCTTGCTTGAAGCTGCACAAATCGCACTGAATATTCCACCCGGATCACAACGTCACTTTGCCTTTGAGCAATTCAAACAATTTGATCAGGCTTTATGGAGCAAGCTCAAAAATAAAGCGCTGTCAGCACAGTTATCAGTGTCCCAACAATCCATTTACGGCAGCGATCTGTATGGCTACGCACTGACAGACACTCGCACCAATCTTGAAGCAGCAGGGTTACTCGATGCAGTACACTTGAAACAAGCCAACATACTGGAAATATCTGCTCCGGAACCTCATGGCATTCTGGTCACCAATCCACCCTACGGCGTGCGTATAGGTGAAACTGAATCATTAATTGAGCTTTATCCAAAATTAGGTGATGTACTTAAAAACAGATTCAGCGACTGGCGCGCCTATATTTTCACAGCCGATCCAGCGCTTCCCAAAACAATTCGCCTAAAAGCGTCTCGGCGCACACCGCTGTTTAACGGTGCACTGGAATGCCGCCTGCTGGAATATAAACTGATAACAGGCAGTATGCGAAAAACGGAAAAAACTGACGCTCCAAAAATTTGTAAGGAAATTTAGAATACCCACCGTGCACGACTTACAAGCAACGCAGCGTAAAAAATAGATAGATGTAAACCTCCATTCAAAAAAATTTCTGCCGGAGGCTCACATACATGAAAGATTGGTCGGAATACTTAAATCATTGTCCGCTCAGTGTGGTCGACAATAATAAATCATTGAGCCGTTTTACAAAGGCTGCGGGGTCTTCCGGCTGGCCGCCTTCAGCCAGCAACGCCTGGTCAAACAGAATATGACTCCAGTCTTCAAAATGCGCCTCTTCTGATTTGAGTCGCTTCACCATAGGATGGTGTGGATTAATTTCCATAATCGGCTTTGAATGATTCACATTCTGTCCCGCTTGTTTTAATAAGCGTTCCAGATTACCACCCATGTCGTATGTATCGGCAACAAGGCAAGCGGGTGATTCTGTCAAACGCAAAGTTACCCGGATATCCTTCACCTTATCTTCAAGTGTTTTTTTCATCCGCTCAACCAGGCCCTGGTACTCATCTGCTTCTTTTTTCTGCGCTTCTTTCTCGGCCTCGTCTTCCAAATTACCCAGATCCAGGCCCCCTTTGGCAACAGATTGCAGCTGTTTACCTTCAAATTCAGTCAAGTGGCTAACCAGCCATTCATCTACCCTGTCTGCGAGCAAAAGTACTTCGATGCCTTTCTTACGGAACACCTCCAGGTGCGGGCTGCTTTTAGCAGCTTTAAGGCTATCCGCTGTTACAAAATAAATTTTTTCCTGGCCTTCTTTCATACGGCCAATATAATCTTCCAGAGAAACTGATGGCTCATCTGTCTCACTGACTGTGGTTACAAACCGCAGCAACCTGGCAATCCGTTCGCGGTTGACAAAATCCTCACCGACGCCTTCTTTTAATACCTGACCAAACTCTTTGTAGAAAGTTTTGAATTTATCTTTTTCTTCATCCGTTTCGCCTTTTTTCAGATCTTCTATCAACCCCAAAACTTTTTTAATAGACCCGGCTCTGATGGACTCAATATCTTTCGACTCCTGTAATATTTCGCGCGAGACATTCAGCGGCAGGTTATTGGAGTCGATGACACCACGCACAAATCGCAAATAATTTGGCATCAATTTTTCGGCATCGTCCATGATGAACACGCGTTGCACATAGAGTTTAATGCCATGGCGATGCTCACGATCAAACAAATCAAATGGCGCGCGAGATGGAATATAAAGCAGCTGGGTATATTCCTGTCTGCCTTCCACGCGAGCATGCACATAAGTCAACGGCGGCTCAAAGTCATGCGCGACATGTTTATAAAACTCATGGTACTGCTCTTCCGTTATTTCATTTTTAGGACGTGCCCATAAGGCATTGGCCTGATTGATGGTTTCATCTTCGTCTGAAATTTTATTTTTCTTCTCTTCATCGGACCATTCTTCCTTTTTCATCAGGATCGGCAATGTAATATGATCGGAATATTTTCGAATAATATTACGTAAACGCATGCCGTTGAGCAGATCATCCTCGCCTTCACGCAAATGAAGCACAATCTCTGTACCACGCGTTTCCTTGTTGATGGTTTCAAGCGTGTAGTCACCCTCACCACTGGATTCCCAGCAGACGCCATGTTCTATTGTCAATCCTGCACGTCTTGTATTGAGTGTCACCTTGTCAGCAACAATAAAGGCAGAATAGAAACCGACACCAAACTGGCCGATCAAATGTGTGTCTTTAACTTGATCACCGGTTAATGCATCAAAAAATTCACGTGTACCTGATTTCGCGATTGTACCGATGTGATCAATGACTTCCTGCCGGGACATGCCAACGCCGTTATCTGTAACGGTTATGGTGCGCGCTTCCAAATCATAACTGATTTGGATTTTCAGATCAGAATCAGACTCATAGAGTGCCGCATCCGTCAGGCCTTCAAAACGCAATTTATCCGCAGCATCCGATGCATTAGAGATCAATTCACGCAGAAATATTTCCTTATTACTGTATAAAGAATGAATCATCAACTTTAGAAGTTGTTTAGCCTCAGCCTGAAAACTCAGATGCTCTTTTGTTATTTCAGCTTGCACAGTTTTCTCCTAAAAAAAATCAGGTTCTTGACAATGGGGACGATATTTTGGATTTCAAGCAGTTTTGGAGCAATTATTCAAAGACCTGGGGTCTTTATAATCTAGAAATGAAAAGAGGCCGATTACTGTCCAGAAAATTTCTTTCGGCAAAATCGTTTTCACCGGCAAAAAATATTGTCTAAATTTACCGGTTTTCTTCAAATTACATTGAATTTTGAATAGCGTAGAGACTCAGCCCCATTAACGGTTGAGGGAATATACCTAGCGCGAGAACAGCCAGTCCATTGGCGCTAATCAACACTTTCACATCACTCTTAACCCGGATCGGGTCTTCTGTCTCAGGCGCATCGAAATACATAAATTTAACAATTCGTAAATAATAAAACGCGCCAATTAACGAGAAAATAACAGCTGTAACCGCCAGCCAGATAAATCCGGCGTTGACTACAGCCTGTAACACTGCAAGTTTGGCATAAAAACCGACCATGGGCGGAATGCCCGCCAAAGAAAACATGATTAGCATTGTCATAAATGCATACCATCCGTTTCTTTTGCTGAGCCCCTTAAAATCACTGATGTTTTCAGCTTCAAAGCCACTGCGTGATAACATCATGATCATGGCAAAAATACCGAGCGTCATAAGCACATAGGTAATCACATAAAATAACGATGAACTGTAACCATTCCAATCAGCACTGATAAAGCCGAGTATCAGAAAACCCATATGGGAGATTGTCGAATACGCGAGCATACGTTTAATATTCGTTTGTGCGATTGCTGCAATATTGCCGACTGCCATCGACAATACCGCCAGAATTACCAGCATACCTTGCCAGTCAGCGACCATTTCTCCCATCCCTTCTATGAGCAGTCGCATAACGAAAGCGAAAGCTGCAAACTTGGGGGCAGAACCAATAAAAAGAGTTATTGCCGTTGGCGCGCCTTGATAAACATCGGGCGCCCACATATGGAAAGGAACGGCGCTGAGCTTAAAACCGATACCAGCTACTATAAAGACCAGACCAACAACCAGAACCTCATGATTACCGACACCGTTTCGTATCGCTTCTGAAACATTGTTGATATGTAGATATCCGGTCGCACCGTATACCATGGACATACCGTATAACAGAAATCCGGAGGCCAAAGCACCCAAAACAAAAAATTTCATAGCAGCTTCCGTTGCCACGATGGAATCGCGTTTCAGGGCGACCAGTACATATAACGACAATGATAACAACTCCAAACCTATATAAAGCGTGAGAAAATGGCTGGCAGAAATCATTACCATCATTCCAAGCGTTGCAAACAATATCAAGCTAAAAAATTCACCTGTTAAGATGCCGCGCTCTTTTACATAGGTATAGGAATAAATCAACACAGCGGATACCGTGACATAAACCATTATTTTTAGGATATCCGCCATGGCATCATCTACAAACATACCTGAAAAGGTATAAGTTGTTTCGGCTGAAAATGAAATAAAAGTCAGAAATGCACACCCCAGAAGTATCGCCTGAGTTAACAAGTAAGTTATGTAGCGTCTTTTTTCTCCAGCCGCCAGATCTACCAGCATAACCACACACACCATTACAAGTAAAAAAATTTCAGAATAGGCTGGTGTAAAATCAGGTGGTATAAAATTCATTAATCGTTCATCCTCATCTCGAGAAATTTATTATTCTGGAATTTAATTACAGCTTGCTGTTACCAACATGCTCAAGCAAATTATCAACGGTTGTATGCATCACTTCTGTTAATGGAAAAGGATAAACGCCCAGCCATAACACCGCTATCGCCAGAATGGCGAGCAAAACGAATTCGCGCTTGGATATATCCTGCAATCCTTCAACAGCAGGACTGGCAACTGCACCAAATATCACGCGCTTATACATCCACAAAGTATAAGCTGCACCAAAAATAAGTGTCGTTGCTGCTAAAAATGCATACCAGAAATTAACTTTCACTGCCCCCATTATTACCATGAATTCACCGACGAAACCGCTGGTACCAGGTAGTCCAGCATTCGCCATCGCAAATAACATAAAGAATGCTGCAAAAATAGGCATTTTATTGACAACACCGCCATAATCGGCGATTTGTCGTGAATGTAGTCTATCGTATAACACGCCAACACACAGGAACATGGCGCCGGATATAAATCCGTGGGATATCATTTGCACCATGGCACCTTCAATACCATATGCATTAAACAGGAAAAAACCGAGTGTAA
Organism: Nitrosomonas sp.; assembly: GCA_003514765.1. Lineage (GTDB taxonomy): Bacteria > Pseudomonadota > Gammaproteobacteria > Burkholderiales > Nitrosomonadaceae > Nitrosomonas. Next base: position 6,468 of record DOOY01000335.1, read on the forward strand.
CAAAGCCCATATGCGCTACCGATGAATATGCGATCAGTTTTTTCATATCAGTTTGCATCAATGCAATGAGCCCGATATACACCACCGCAATTAACGACAGCACAATCATCATTTCCGCAAGGTAATGGCTAGCATCAGGTGTTATGGGTAACGAGAACCTCAGAAAACCGTATCCACCGAGCTTGAGCATAATAGCAGCCAACACGACCGAACCGCCTGTTGGTGCTTCCACATGTGCATCCGGCAACCAAGTATGCACCGGCCACATAGGAACTTTCACGGCAAAAGCTAGCAGGAATGCAATAAAAATCAAGACCTGCGCATTGAACGGTATGGGCAACTGATGATAATCTTCAATAGAGAAACTGCCGCCTGAAGACTGATAAAGATAAATAAAGGCAACCAGCATCAGCAAAGATCCAAGCAGGGTATACAGAAAGAATTTTATTGCGGCATACACTCTGTTCGGGCCGCCCCAAATACCGATAATCAAAAACATCGGAATTAAAGATGCTTCCCAGAAAACGTAAAAAAGCACCGCATCCAGCGATGCGAAAACGCCGTTAACAATACCAGACATCATCAGGAATGCGCCCATATATTGCGAAACACGCGTTTGGATTACCTGCCATCCTGCAATCACAACCAAGGGCGTCGTAAAGCAATTCAACAAAATCAATGGCATAGAAATGCCATCTACACCGATGTGATAATTGACGTTAAAACGCTCGAACCAAGTATGATTTTCAACAAACTGCATCGCGCTTGTTGCAGCATCAAACCCTGTATACAAAGGTATCGCTACCAAAAAACCCAATATTGATCCTGCAAACGCTATCCAGCGAGCCAGCTGTGCGTTGCGATCACCCCCGGTAGCTAATACGGCTATACCAACCAGAATTGGTAACCAAATAATCAAACTTAAGAGTGGGAAACCAAACAACATGTTTATTCCGTTTTAATTGTTAGTGTTTATTAGTTCCAAGTATCAGAAGATTTGCTGCGTGATTAAGTATGATACTTAATATAGCCACAGGGTCAGGATTGCAAAGATGCCGGCTATCATGGTAAATGCGTAGTGGTAGATATAACCGGTCTGGAAACGTTTAACCAATGTCGCAATCCATGCAACCAGCTTGGCCGATCCATTCACCATAAACCCGTCAATGAGTTTAATATCCCCAACCTTCCACAATCCGGTACCTAGCGCGCGCGTACCGCCTGCAAATAGCCATGAATACAATTCATCTATGTAATATTTCCGATCCAGTAAAGTATAAATAGGCCCGCTGACCGCTTTTATCTTCCCCGGAATATCCGTTCTAATCGTATATAAATACCAAGCCGTGAAAATGCCTGCTA